>CAUTGT010000075.1:0-6020 GCA_963537735.1 uncultured Actinomycetaceae bacterium
GGCCCCACGGGGCCACGTTGAAAAGGACACTCCAATGGCAGATATGCCCCGCATCCTCGACTGCTCCGTCACCGACTGCTCCTACAACAAGGAGAAGAGCTGCGGAGCCGCCGCGATCACCGTCGGCTACTCGACCTCCTGCACGACCTTCATCCCGCTGACCGTCAAGGGCGGCCTCGCCAAGGCCGAGACCTTCGTCGGCGCCTGCCAGAAGGCCGACTGCGCCCACAACAGCGCCCTCGAGTGCACCGCCGCCTCCATCTCGGTCGGCGCGGGCACCGCGGACTGCCTCTCCTACGAGGCGCGCTGAGTCTTACTCATAGACGAGGCCGTGGCTGGGATTACCCGCCACGGCCTCGTCGTATGGAGAATGCGGAAAACTCAGCATCCTTCGCCCGAGCGCACCCGCAGCGTGGGGTGGGGGCGCAGGCCGCGCTGGCCGTTCCAGATGAGGTTGACGACGTGGGCGGCGACCTCATCCTTCTTCATGCGCCGATCGTCCAGCCACCACTGGCCGACCTGCGCGATGAGGCCGACGAGCATCTGCGCATACAGGGGAGACCAGGTGGCGTCGAAGTCCGAGCGCTTGAACTGCTCGGCGATGATGTGCTCGACGCTGGTCGCGACGTCGCCCATGACCGAGGAGAAGGAGCCAGCCGTGCGGTCCGAGGGGGCGTCGCGCACCAGCACGCGGAAACCATCCGTGTTGCGCTCGATGTAGTCGAGCAGGCCCAGGGTCGCGTTTTCCAGGATCAAGCGCGGGCGCTCCGAGGACTCCAGGGACGACTGGAGCGAGGAGATGAGGGCCTGCACCTCGCGGTCCACGATCACCGCGTACAGTCCCTCCTTGCCTCCGAAATGCTCGTAGACCACAGGCTTGGAGACCTTCGCCCGCGCGGCGATCTCCTCGACGCTGGTCGCGCCAAAGCCCTTCTCGGCGAACAGGGAACGCCCCACGGCCACCAGCTGCTCGCGGCGCGCGAAGCCGCTCATTCGTGTCCTCTTCTCAGCCATGCCTCCAGTATCACACGAGGCCTGGGTTGAGCAGCATCAAGATCGCCCATCGAGCGCGGGGGCGCGTTTGAAAGCGCGCGCGGGGTGCAGGTATCATCACAGTGGACGCATTCCGCCTTGGTGTAACGGCAGCACAGAGGTTTTTGGTGCCTTTAGTCTAGGTTCGAATCCTAGGGGCGGAGCGACCGGTCCCGATGGGACCGCAGACCCCGAGGAGGAACATGTCTCGCCCCGCCGCTGTCATCGTCCTGGCCGCAGGTCAGGGAACGCGCATGAAATCTGCCCTCCCCAAGGTCGTTCACCCCCTGTCTGGCCTGTCCATGATCGGGCACGCCCTGCGCGCCGCCCACGGCCTCGACCCCCAGCATCTGGTCGCCGTCGTGCGCCACCAGCGCGAGGTCGTCGCCGCAGAGATCGAGCGTGTGCTGCCCAGTGCCATCATCGCCGACCAGGACGAGATCCCCGGCACCGGCCGCGCTGTCCAGTGTGGCCTCGAGGCCCTCGATCAGGCCGTCGAGCCCGTCTCCGGCACCATCGTCGTCACCTACGGCGACGTTCCCCTCCTGTCCACGGACACCCTGGCCGAGCTGGTCGCCACCCACGAGGGCGCGGGCCACGCGGTCACCGTCCTGACCTCGCGCGTCGAGGACCCCACCGGCTACGGCCGCATCATCCGCGACGCGTCGGGCACAGTTACTGCGATCGTCGAGCAGCGCGACGCCACGCCCGAGCAGGCCGCGATCAACGAGATCAACGCGGGCATCTACGCCTTCGACGCGGACTTCCTGCGCACCTCCCTGGCTTCCCTGGGCACCGACAACGATCAGGGCGAGGTCTACCTGACCGACGTGCTCGCGGCTGCTGCCCCCGCCGGGCGCACCGCGGGTGCCCTCGAGCTCACCGACCACTGGCAGAGCGCGGGGGCGAACGATCGCGTCCAGCTGGCCGAACTCGGCGCCGAGATGAACCGCCGTATCTGCGAGGCCCACATGCGCGCCGGCGTGACGATCGTCGACCCGGCCTCCACCTGGATCGACGTCGACGTGAGCGTCGGCGCCGACACCACCATCTACCCCGGCACCTGTCTGCGGGGGACAACCACCGTTGGGACCGGCTGTGAAATCGGTCCTAGCGCCACACTGATTGATGCGGAAATTGGGGACCGCAGTGTGGTTCCCACCGCATGGATCGGTCAGGGCTGCGTCGCAGCCGATACGATGGTCACGCCATACAGCACCATCGGCACATTGATCGCGGCGCGTCGCGCCTGATCCAACACAAGGAGAGACAACCGCATGAGCGGACTGGTGACCACCGGAGAGAAGAACCTCGTCCTCGTTTCTGGACGAGCTCACATGGACCTGGCTCACGCCGTGGGCGAGGAAATCGGATGTGGGGTCTCGCCGGTGACGGCCTACGACTTCGCCTCCGGCGAGATTTACGTGCGCTTCAACGAGTCCGTTCGCGGCGCCGACGTGTTCGTCCTGCAGTCCATCGAGGGCGACATCAACAAGTGGATCATGGAGCAGCTCATCATGATTGATGCTGCCAAGCGCGCCTCCGCGAAGCGCATCACCGTGGTCGCTCCCTTCTACCCCTACTCGCGTCAGGACAAGAAGCACCAGGGCCGCGAGCCCATCTCCGCTCGCCTCATGGCTGACCTGTACCGCACCGCCGGCGCCGACCGCATCATGAGCGTCGACCTGCACGCCTCGCAGGAGCAGGGCTTCTTCGATGGCCCGGTCGACCACCTCTTCGCCATGCCGGTCCTCGTGGAGTACGTGCGCGGCCGCGTCGACCTGGCCAACACCGCCGTCGTCTCTCCCGACGCGGGCCGCATCCGCGTCGCCGAGAAGTGGTCGAAGAAGCTGGGTGGTGCGCCCCTGGCCTTCGTTCACAAGACCCGCGACACCACCCGCCCGAACGTCGCCGTCGCGAACCGCGTCGTCGGCGAGGTCGCCGGCAAGGAATGTGTCCTGGTGGACGACATGATCGACACCGCCGGCACGATCACCGAGGCAATCAACGTCCTCACCAATGCCGGTGCCAAGAAGGTTATCGTCGTTGCCACCCACGGCATCCTCTCCGACCCCGCCGCGAAGCGTCTCTCCGAGTCTGGCGCCGCCGAGGTTGTCGTCACCGACACGCTGCCGATCCCCGCTGAGAAGCGCTTCGAGCAGCTCACCGTCCTCTCCATCGCACCGCTCCTGGCTCGCGCGATCCACGAGGTCTTCGAAGACGGTTCGGTCACATCGCTCTTTAACTGAGTGCCTCCCGCTTCACATCCGCCCTCGCCGTGAGGTAACCTATTGGGGTTGCTCCGGCGAGGGCGGATCCGTATCCGCCGTTATCGACAGGGCCTGAATCGAAATGCCACGCGTTTCCTTCACTCTGCCGACACCGACGCCGGACCTGAGAAACGAAGGAAAGACACATGAGCGACAACCCCGTCCTGCTTGCTGAAGAGCGTTCCGAGTTCGGTAAGGGTGCTGCCCGCCGCGCCCGCCGCGCCGGCAAGGTCCCCACGGTCCTCTACGGCCACGGCGCCGAGCCCCGTCACCTGGACGTTCCCGGCCACGACCTCTTCCTCATCGTTCGCGGCACCAAGAATGCGCTCGTTGAGCTGAAGATCGAGGGCAAGACCCAGCTGGCCCTCGTCAAGGACGTTCAGGTTCACCCCGTGCGCCGCGACATCCTGCACGCCGACTTCCTGGCCGTCAAGGCCGGCGAGAAGGTCGACGTTGAGGTCCCCGTCGTCGTTGTCGGCGAGGCTGCCCCCGGCACCGTTCACTCGCTCGAGGAGTTCACCATCCTGGTGAAGGCCGCCGCCACCTCCATCCCCGAGAGCCTCGAGGTTTCCATCGAGGGCCTCGAGGCCGGCTCCGCCGTGCACGTCTCCGACCTGAAGCTGCCCGCCGGCGTTGAGGTCGAGCTCGACCCCGAGACGGTCGTCGTGTCCGTTCTGGAACCCGCCGTTGAAGAGGCTGAGGAAGCCACCGAAGAGGCTGCCGCCGAGGCCGCCGCCGAGGGCGACGCCGAGTGACACTCGCGTAGCACACGCTTTCCACGAGGGGGCGAGGCTGATGCCTCGCCCCCTCGTCGTATCTGCGATACTTGGGGCATGAGTGACCTCCACGTGATCATCCCCGCCGGTGGCGCCGGCACCCGCCTGTGGCCGCTGTCGCGCCGCCGCCGCCCCAAGTTCCTCCTCGACCTGGCGGGCACGGGCCGCACCCTCCTGCAGGGCACGGTGGACCGCCTGGAGGAGTCGGCCTCGTCGGTGAGTATCGTGACTGGCCAGGCGCACCGAGATGGCGTGCTTGCCCAGCTGCCCGAGTTCGCCTCGTCGGATAATCGCACGCTCCTGATCGAGCCGTCGGGCCGCGACTCCATGGCCGCGATCGGCCTGGCCGCCTATGTCGTGCGCGAACGCTTCGGGGACGATGCGATCGTCGGGTCCTTCGCGGCCGACCACCTGATCGCCCGCCCCGAGCTGCTGCGCGACGCCGTCGAGACGGCGATCGGCGCCGCCCGCGAGGGCTACGTCGTGACGATCGGTCTGACGCCCACCGAGGCCTCGACCGCATACGGGTACATCGCGCCCGGTCCGGCCCTCGATGGCTCCGGGGAAGCTGCCGCTGATCGCGGCGCCCGCCGGGTCGCCGAGTTCGTGGAGAAGCCGGACGCCGACACCGCCGCCCGCTACGTGTCGCAGGGCTACCTGTGGAACGCGGGCATGTTCATCGTGTCGGCGGGCGTGCTCGCCGGTCACCTGGCCCGCCTGCTGCCCGACATGCACGCGCGCCTGGAGACTATCGCGCGCGCGTGGGGTACCCCCGAGTTCGACGAGGTGCTGGCGGACAACTGGCCGCACCTGACGAAGATCGCCATCGACCACGCGATCGCCGAGCCCGTCGCCGCCGACGGGGGAGTGGCCGTCGTTCCCGCCGACGCCGAGCTGGGATGGACGGACCTGGGCGACTTCGAGGCCCTCACCGGCATCGTCGCGCGCAGCGGCAACCTGGGCGAGGCGCTGCGCGTCGAATCCGATGGCGCGGCAGTCTTCGGTTCCCTCGCGCAGGACGGCGAGGGACCCCTCGTCGCGCTCGTCGGCGTGCCTGACGTGGCGGTTGCACTGACCCCCGATGCGATCCTCGTGACGCGTCGCGACCGCGCGCAGTCGGTGAAGGCCGTCGTCGATCAGCTCGCAGACCGGGGGCGCTCCGACCTACTCTGACACGCCGCCACCGAGCGCTTTGCAGCACCTCCCAGACGGGGGCCTCGGCCTTGCCGCGCCCTGTTTGCTCTCGGGTGAGGTGCGCCGCCTCGCCCGCCGCCTACAGGCGCGAGGCTGGTAGCGTGATGGGCATCAAGAAGCCCCGACGAAAGGCATCACACGTGAACAAGCGGACCATCGCCGCTCTCGCAACCACCGCGACCGCGGCCTCCTTGGCCCTTGGAGCTTGCTCGACGACGCCCGCAGCCACCCCAGCAGCCTCCGCGAAGGTGTGCGCAGCCATCTCCGGAGCCCACGGCGACGCCGCCACGGACCCCGTCGCGACCGCCCTCGCGGGCGCCGCGAATGACGCTTCTGTCGCTTTTGAGGCGGCCAGCGGTGAGGACGCCCCGGCGTCGCTCGTGACCTCCGGCTGCACGCTGATCGTGGGCGCGGACTCGACCATGGCATCCTCTATCTCCGAGGCCGCGCGGTCCAACCCGAAGGTGCGCTTCGCCCTCGTGGGCGCCTCCTTCGTCGACTCCAAGGGCGCCGCTACTTCCCTGAAGAACGGCTCGGTTGTCGACGTGGATGCCTCGCAGGCCGCCTACCTGGCCGGCTACGCGTCCGCGGGCATGACGACCACGGGCACGCTCGCCGTCATCGGCGGAGAGCGCGACAACGTCACCAGCTCGCAGATGTCCGCGTTCTCCCAGGGTGTGGACGCCTACAACCTGGCCAACGGCACGTCGATCACGGTGCTCGGCTGGAACCCCGTGACGAGCGACGG
>CAUTGT010000076.1:0-5993 GCA_963537735.1 uncultured Actinomycetaceae bacterium
ACATCGCCGCCCTGGTTCCCGACGAGGTCAAGGAGCGTGGCACGCTGCGTAACGGAGCCTCCGCCGACTACGCGCCCGCGGAGTTCCTCGGCGATGATTCGCAGACCGCTCAGGGTTATGACGTCGACATCAACAAGGCGCTCGCCAAGGTCATGGGCCTGAACGAAGGAACCACCAACCACGCGGAGTTCCCCACCATCATTCCCGCGCTGGGTACGAAGTTCGACGTGGGCATCTCCTCCTTCACGATCACCTCCGAGCGCGAGCAGCAGGCAAACCTGATTTCCTACGTTCAGGTGGGCTCCGCGTACGGCGTTGCCGCGGGCAACCCGAAGAACTTCGATCCGACCGACCCCTGCGGTAAGACGATCGGCGTGCAGACCGGCACCGCGCAGGAAGACTACGCGACCGAGCTCTCGGACAAGTGCGTCGCCGATGGCAAGGACAAGATCATGATCATGCCGCACGACCTGCAGACTGACATCACCACGAAGGTAATCGGCGGCCAGTACGACGCAACCTTCGCAGACTCCACAGTCATCGGCTACACCACCAACCTGTCCGGTGGCAAGATCGAACAGGTCGGCGACGTCGTCGAGTCCGCACCGCAGGGCGTGGCCGTGAACAAGGACGACAAGCAGCTGACGCAGGCTGTCCAGAAGGCTATGCAGTACCTGATGGACAACGGCTACCTGAAGGACATTCTGGCGACGTACGGCGCGCAGGACGCCGCACTGACCACCGCCGAGCTGAACCCGGCGACGAACGACTGAGGATCTCATGGCAACCATCAAAGACGGCGTTGAGCTGATCGACGCGAAACCGGTCCCCCGCCCGGGGAGGTGGGCGAGCGCCATTGTCGCGGCAATCTTTGCCGCAATGGCAGCCCACGCGCTGGTGACGAATGACAACTTCCAGTGGCATGTTGTGTTCCAGTGGTTGTTCTCGCGTTCGATCATGCAGGGCGTGCTCTTTACGATCATTCTGACGATCCTCGCGATGGTGGTGGGCACCGCGCTCGCCATCACGATGGCGATCATGCGTCAGTCGGTGAATCCGGTCCTGCGCTGGGTGGCGATGGCTTACATCTGGTTCTTCCGTGGAACCCCTATCTACACGCAGCTGATTTTTTGGTCGCTGCTCCCCACGCTCTACCCGAAGCTCTCCTTCGGTGTGCCGTTCCTCGGCTCACTGTGGGGCTGGGAGCTGACGTTTGATACGGCCACGTACTTCACGCCGTTCTGGATGGCGTTCATCGGCTTGGGCCTGAACGAAGGCGCGTACCTCGCTGAGATCATGCGTGCGGGCCTGCTGAGCGTCTCGAAGGGCCAGTGGGAGGCGGCAACCGCACTCGGTATGCCTCGCACGACGATCTTCCGTCGCATCATCCTGCCCCAGGCGATGCGCGTGATCGTCCCGCCGATTGGCAACGAGACAATCTCGATGCTCAAGACGACCTCCCTGGTGTCGGCGATTCCCTTCACTCTCGAACTCACGTTCATCGCGCGTCAGCGCGGCCAGGCGACCTTCGCTCCCGTGCCGCTCCTGATTGCGGCTGCGATCTGGTACCTCGTCATCACGAGCCTCCTGATGTGGATTCAGTCCTTCATCGAGAAGTACTACGGCAAGGGTTTCGAGCGCCGCGATAACGCCGGCGCCCACTCCCCCACGGCATCGTCAAGCTCCGATGAGGATGACGAAGCCAAGGCCACCAAGCTCAAGTTTTTGGATGTGACCCCATGACGACCACGACGCCCATGGTCTCCGTGCGCGGAGTCCACAAGTTCTTCGGTGACCTGCATGTCCTGCGCGGCATCGACCTGGATATCGCTTCCGGCGAGGTGTGCGTCATCCTCGGCCCCTCGGGCTCGGGTAAGTCGACACTCCTGCGCTGCCTGAACATGCTCGAGGACATCAGTGCCGGCCGCGTGTACGTTGACGGCGAGCTGCTCGGCTACCGCGAGGACAGCAACGGCGTGCTGCATGAGCGACACGATAAGGAGATCGCTGCTCAGCGTTCGCGTATCGGCATGGTGTTCCAGCGCTTCAACCTGTTCCCGCATAAGACGGCGTTGGAGAACGTCATGGAGGCCCCTGTTCAGGTGCTGAAACGTCCGAAGGCACAGGCGCGCGCGCAGGCCCTCGAGCTCCTCGATCGCGTCGGCTTGGCCGATCGCGCGGACCACTACCCAGCCGAGCTGTCCGGCGGTCAGCAGCAGCGCGTCGCCATCGCCCGTGCGCTCGCCATGGATCCGGAGATCATGCTGTTCGACGAGCCGACCTCAGCGCTCGATCCCGAGTTGGTCGGCGAGGTGCTCCAGGTGATGCAGGACCTGGCCGCATCGGGCATGACGATGGCGGTTGTCACCCATGAGATCGGGTTCGCCCGCGAGGTCGCCGATCAGGTCGTCTTTATGGACGGCGGCGTCATCGTCGAGGCCGGAGCTCCCTCCGAGGTCATCGATAACCCGAAGTCTGAGCGAACCAAGGAGTTCTTCTCCAAGGTGCTGTGAGGATTACGACGAGGCCGGGGCTGGTGTATTCCAGTCCCGGCCTTTGTCGTACCAGCCGTGAAGCGACCGAGGAGACGCCGTCAGGTGAGGGTAACGAGATCCAGGTAGCTGTCGTCCCACAGGTCCTCATCTGCGTCAGGCAACAGCAGGACGCGCTCGGGGTTGAGCGCCGTGACAGCGCCGGGATCGTGCGTCACGAGGATGACGGCGCCCTCGTAGTCGCGCAGAGCGGCGAGGATTTCCTCGCGGGATGCCGGGTCGAGGTTGTTGGTGGGCTCATCGAGAAGCAGGACGTTTGCGCCCGAGGACACGAGCGTCGCGAGTGCGAGACGCGTCTTCTCACCGCCAGAGAGCACAGACACGGGTTTCTCTACGTCGTCACCTTGGAAGAGGAACTGGCCGAGAATATTGCGCACGTGGGTGTCGTCGAGGGTGGGAGCGGCCTCGGCCATGTTTTCGCGGATCGTACGTGTCTCGTCGAGCGTCTCGTGCTCCTGGGCGTAGTAGCCGAGCTTGAGGCCGTGGCCGGGCACGACGCGACCGGAGTCCGGCTCTTCGATGCCGGACAGGAGCCGCAGCAGCGTGGTCTTACCGGCGCCGTTCAGGCCAAGCACGACGACTTTGGAGCCGCGGTCGATTGCGAGGTCCACGCCTGTGAACACTTCGAGAGAGCCGTAGGACTTCGATAGGCCTTCAGCAGTGAGGGGAACACGGCCCGACGGCGCCGGGTCGGGGAAGCGAAGGCGCGCGACCTTCTCCTGGACGATCTCCGCTCCAGCCTGCGCGAACAGTTCCTCGGCTCGGCGCAGCATCTGCTGTGCGGCGACGGCCTTCGTGGCTTTGGCGCGCATCTTCTCGCCCTGAGCCTTGAGGTGTTCGGCCTTCTTCAACGCATTAGCGCGTTCCTTACGGCGACGACGCTCGTCTTCCTCACGCTGCTTGAGGTAGGCCGACCAGCCGAGGTGATAGATGTCGATCTGCGCGCGGTTCGCGTCCAGGTAGAAGACCTGGTTGACGGTATCCCCCAGAAGCTTCACATCGTGGGAGATGATCATGACGCCACCGGGGAAGGTCTTGATCCAGTCGCGGAGCCACACGATCGAATCGTGGTCGAGGTGGTTCGTGGGCTCGTCCAGCAGTAGCACATCCGCGTTGGAGAAGAGCACGCGCGCCAGCTCGACGCGTCGACGCTGGCCGCCCGACAGCGTATCGAGGGTCTGATCGAGCACCCGGTCTTCGAGTCCCAACGAGTGCGCGATCTGCGCCGCCTCGGCGTTGGCTGCCCAGCCACCGGAGTTCGTAAACTGCTGGTCGAGCTTCACGTAACGTTCCATGGCGCGCTGCTGACGAGCACCCTCGGTCGTGGACATCTCGTGTTCAGCCTTGCGGATGCGCGCGATGATGGAGTCGATGCCGCGCACGGAGATGATGCGGTCGCGGGCCTTCATCGACGGATCACCCACGTGCGTGTCCTGAGCCAGGTAGCCGACCGTACCATTCGACGAGATTGTGCCGGTGTATTCGGCGGCCCCTCCGCGGTCACCTTCGCCCGCGAGCAGCCTCATCGTCGTCGTCTTACCCGCGCCATTGCGTCCGACGAGGCCGATACACATGCCTTTGTCGATACGGAAGCTCGCGTGGTTGACGAGCTCGCGGGGGCCAATGCGCAACGAGAAATCCTGGACGTTAATCACGCTCCAAGAGTAGAGGGAGGGGTGCGTGTGGGCGAATCAACCCGCCTGGGAGGCGGCGCTGTTGCGCATGATCACGCAAGAAGCGGGCACAATGGGTGTCGTAATTAACCGTTATCTACTCAGCTTTGCGAGGTTTCATCCCATGTCCGATAGCCCGATCCCGCCTGGATCGGCGCGCCCCACGCGCGCCCTCGACATCGTCTCCGTCGCCTTCGTGGCGCTGCTGCTCATCTCAAATATCGCCGCGACCAAGGCGTTCATGCTCGGCACGTCCACTCACTATCTCATTTTTGACGGGGGCGCGATCCTCTTCCCGCTGACGTACATCATCGGCGATGTGCTGTCGGAAGTCTACGGATTTGCTCGGGCTAAGCGCGTTATCATCATGGGATTCGTGGCCTCCCTGTTGGCCTCCCTCACATTCTTCGTCGTGCAATACCTGCCTCCAGCCCCCGATTACGAAAACCAGGAGGCTTTTGCCGCTGTCCTCGGAGTCGTGTGGCGCGCGGTCCTGGCATCCCTTGTCGGTTACCTGGCTGGCCAGCTCCTCAACTCCTACGTGCTCGTGTGGATTCGTCGCCGCTGGGGCGCCAAGCACCTGTGGGCTCGCCTCATCGGCTCGACGATCGTCGGCGAGGCCGCTGACACGATCCTGTTCTGCACGATTCTCTTCTACGGTGAGATGACGCTGGGCAACTTCATCAACTACACCGTGACCGGGTACATCTACAAGGTGCTGCTCGAGGTTATTCTCCTGCCCCTCACCTACCCGGTGATCGCCGCCATCCGCCGCACCGAGGGCTTGAAGAAGGACGAGGTCTTCGACCGATGAACGAGAACTGGCTCGCGGCCCCCGATCCCGAACAGCTCATGCCCTTCGAGGCCCCGGCCTCGTCGGGTGGCCACTCCCCCGACCGCGGATTCACGCTCGGCCACCGTCTCGAGTCTCATGGCGGCCTGGGCCGCACCGGCGTCATCCACACCGCGCACGGAACGATCGCGACCCCCGCATTCATCCCCGTCGGCACGAAGGCCAACGTCAAGGCCCTCACGCCCGAGATGGTGCGATCGCTGGGAGCGCAGGCCGTCCTCGCGAACGCCTACCACCTGTACCTGCAGCCGGGATCCGGCATCGTCGACGAGGCCGGCGGTTTCGGCCAGTTTATGAACTGGTCCGGCCCCACCTACACCGATTCGGGTGGCTTCCAGGTCCTGTCTCTTGGAGCCGGCTTCAAGAAGGTCCTGTCGCAGGAGTTCTCCGGGCAGGCCGACCCAACCGACCCCGTCGTCCAGATGCAGGCCATCAAGGCGTCCAACGCGGTCGTCGACGACGACGGCGTCATCTTCTCCAGCCACATTGACGGCACGAAGCATCGTTTTAACCCCGAGGTGTCGATGGGGATCCAGCACCAGCTCGGCTCCGACATCATGTTCGCCTTCGATGAGCTGACGAGCCTCCTGCACCCGCGTTCCTACCAGGAGGAGTCCCTCGAGCGCACCCACGCGTGGGCGGCACGATGCCTCGCCGAGCACAAGCGCCTCACAGAGGAACGCGCTCACAGGCCGTATCAGCAGCTGTGGGGTGTCATCCAGGGCGCCCAGTGGGAGGATCTGCGTCGCCATGCCGCGCGTACGATGGCGGACATGGAGGTCGACGGCCAGCGCTTCGACGGATTCGGCGTCGGTGGTGCTCTCGAGAAGGAAAACCTTGGGACGATCGTCTCGTGGGTCTGTGAGGAACTGGGCGAGGATCGTCCCCGCCACCTCCTGGGTATTTCTGAGCCTG
>CAUTGT010000077.1:0-5952 GCA_963537735.1 uncultured Actinomycetaceae bacterium
AACTCCGGATTCGGCGTCTGTGCCGGCGTCACCGAGTCAGCCTCAATGACCAGCGCCTTCCCGCCGCGCACGCGCAGCGTACCGCTCACATGCACCCAGCTATCCGCCGCAGGAGCAGGCCCAGCCCACCGCACCGCAAAACCAACCGGATACGCATCCGCCGCACAACACCAAATAGCCATACGCGCCACCGCAAAGCTCTCCTCATCCGTCACGCGCGGAATTGACGCCTGGGCGCTCGCGGCCTCGGGGCTGAGGACGAAGCCAGTCAGTTCGACGCGCTGACCGTCGTGCGCGCGTCCGTTAGCGATCATCTCTTCCACCTGGGAGTAGAAGTTCTCGGTCGTCAGCTCCAGTTTCCCACTCGGCGAGGCCTGCCCCGCGCCCCCATTCTGGCTCCCGCTCCCGGCGGCTGGGTGTGTGCCCCCGTTCGCTGCGCTGTTGGAGTCCCCGGGGGTGTCCTCGGGTGAATCATCGGTGCCCGCGTCGATGGTGGATCCGCCGGAGGTGGGGCGTGCGCCAATCGCGCCTGCGGCCAGTTCGGAGGGGGAGACGCGGAAGGGGAGGATGAGCAGGGCTGCCGCCAGGAGGGCGACAAGGCTGCGCGTGGTGGCCCGGTAGGAGGCTGCCGTGTCGGCGCTGTCGTGGTTGCCGGCGTCGATGCGCGCGGAGAGGGCGAGCGCGCAGGCAAACAGGCCGATGCTGGACGCGATGATGCCCAGGCGGGCTGACGGTGGCACGAAGGACGTGTAGCGGCCGGACATGGCCAGCCACAGCAGCACGCCCCCGAGGGATGCGAGGGAGAGCGACTCGAGGACGGGGGCGATGCGGTCGATGAGCTTCACGCGAGGACCCCCATCCACCAGGCGCCACCAATGACGGCGGCGGCGATGCACGTGACGGTCGCAAACAGGCGAAGCACGAACGCGCCGCGGAACTGCGAGGACAGCAGCGCCACGTTCTTCACGTCCATCATCGGGCCGTAGACCATGAACCCCATGAGCGCGCCCTGCGGCGCGAGGGAGGCCAGCGAACGCGCGATCACCGCGTCCGAAGAGGAGCATAGCGACAGGGCGAAGCCCGCCGCCATCATGAGCGCCAGCGCGCCGGGAGCGGGCAGGCCCGCGAGCAGGGAAGACACCGGCCAGAACACCTGCGCCGCAGTCGAGGCAGCCACGCCGCCCAGCAGGTAGGGCAGGATCCGCCCGAAGGAATGACCGGTCGCGCCAAGGACGCCAGAGAACGAGCGATCCGGCGTCTCGCAGCCGCCGTCGCATCCGCACGAGTCCCCGTCGTGGACGTGGGTTTCCTCGCGCAGGGCGCTCGGAGGAGAAGCCAGCATCGACAGGCCCACCGACAGCGCGACGGTGATGCTCAGGCCGATACGCGCACCCACAATCGACCACGATCCGAACGCGTAATACGTTGACGCAATCACCAGGGGATTGATCGCGGGTGATGCCAGCATGAGAGTGGTCGCCGCCGACAGGGGAACGCCCTTGCGCAGCAGTGAACGGAAGATCGGTACTGCCGAACAATCACACACAGGAAGAAGGAAAGCCGCGACGAGAGCGGTCAACACGGACGCCACCGGATTCGTCGGAAACACGCGCGCGATCAGGGTGGGGGAGACGAAGGCCTCGATGAGTTCTGCAACGAACACGCCCAGAAGCAGGAAGGGAATCGCCTGCAGGGTCATGCCCACGGCTATCGTCGCCGCGCGACCAACAGGCAGGCCCGATCCGGCCAGGGTTCCCTGCGTGGCCCACACGGCAACCAGCGCCACCAACACAAGCGCGCCGATAAGCGCACCCCAGGGACGCGCAGGGCGTTTCGTCTCCACTACACTCACCCCACAACTCTAGGACAGGAGACCCACACCCCTCCGATCACTCGCCGACCACGGCACACCGGGGCGTCGTCTACGCACGCGACAACGAGCGCTCACAGGTGCGCTGTGTGCAGACAGACGTTCCGCCCAGTGGGCGCTCGGGAGTTTCTTCGCTACACTGGTTTTTCGCTACGATCCGGCCCGCTTGCGCGGGGTATCACCGGGGAGCATCCGGAAGAAAGAGGAGCGCGAAAGCCGGCCACGGCCTCGTCCCCTCCAGTAGAACCGGACGGGAGGGCCCGACACAGCCCCAACGAAGCGGCCGCACCCGGTGAGGGAGCGGCAAGCGGGGTGGTACCGCGGGTGCCGGCGACGCCGGTCCTCGTCCCTGTATAGGCGCGAGACGAGGACACTCATGACGAAGCACGGCTTCTACCCCCGCCACCGGCAAGACGAGGTGGACCCCAGCCCTTCCTTCCCCACGATGGAAGAGGGCACCCTGGCGTTCTGGGCCAGCAACGACACCTTCCGCAAGTCCATTGAGATGCGCGACGCCGGCGAGAATGGCTCCAACGAATTCGTGTTCTACGATGGCCCGCCTTTCGCCAACGGCCTGCCCCACTACGGTCACCTGCTGACCGGCTACGTCAAGGACGTTGTGGGCCGCTACCAGACCATGAAGGGCCACCGCGTCGAGCGCCGCTTCGGCTGGGACACGCACGGCCTGCCCGCCGAGCTCGAGGCCCAGCGCCAGCTCGGCATCGAGGACGTCACCGAGATCACCCGTGAGGGTGGCGTCGGCATCGAGGCGTTCAACGCAGCCTGCCGCTCCTCCGTCCTGCGCTACACGAAGGAATGGGAAGAGTACGTCACCCGCCAGGCCCGCTGGGTGGACTTCGAGCACGACTACAAGACGCTCGACATGTCCTACACCGAGTCCGTGATCTGGGCGTTCAAGCAGCTCTACGACAAGGGCCTGGCCTACCAGGGCCACCGCGTCCTGCCCTACTGCTGGAACGACCGCACGCCTCTGAGCAATCACGAACTCAAGATGGACGACGACGTGTACCAGGACCGCACCGACAACACGGTGACGGTGGGCCTGCGCCTCGAGACGAAGCTGCGCGAGGACTCGGCGCGCCCCGAGCTGGCCCTCATCTGGACGACCACGCCCTGGACCCTGCCTTCGAACTCGGCCGTCGCCGTGGGCCCGGAGATCGAATACTCCCTCGTTGAGGTGGCTGCCGACCACGAGGGTGTCCTCGCGGGCGAGCGAGTCCTCATCGCCACCGACCTGGTGAGCGCCTACGCCAAGGAGCTGGGCGAGGAACCCACCGTTGTGGCCACCTACAAGGGCTCGGAGCTGGTGGGCATCCACTACCACCCGATCTACGACTACTTCGACACCCCCGAGCGCCGCGCCGAGGGTGGCGCCCCCGGCCCCAACGGCTGGTCGATCATCGCCGCCGACTACGTGACGACCACGGACGGCACCGGCCTCGTCCACCAGGCTCCCGCCTTCGGTGAGGACGACATGTGGACCTGCATGGAGTACGGCATCGGCGTGGTCCTGCCCGTCGACGAGGGAGGCGTCTTCACCTCCGAGGTGAGCGACTACGAGGGCATGCAGATCTTCGACGCGAACCGCTACGTGGTCGCCGACCTGCGCGAGCAGGGCGGGCCCATCGCGCGCCGCGCCCCCGAGATCCGCGCCGTGCTGGTACGCGAGAAGTCCTACGTGCACTCCTACCCGCACTGCTGGCGCTGCCGCAAGCCCCTCATGTACAAGGCCGTGTCCTCGTGGTTCGTCCGCGTCACCGAGATCCGCGACCGCATGGTGGAGCTCAACCAGGAGATCACCTGGACCCCCGCGCACACCAAGGACGGCATCTTCGGCAAGTGGCTGGAAGGCGCCCGCGACTGGTCGATCTCGCGTAACCGCTTCTGGGGTGCGCCGATCCCCGTGTGGGTCTCGGATGATCCGGCGTACCCGCGCACTGACGTCTACGGCTCCATCGCGGAGCTCGAGGCTGACTTCGGCGTGAAGGTCACGGACTTCCACCGTCCCTTCATCGACTCCCTGACGCGCCCGAACCCGGATGACCCGACGGGCAAGTCGACGATGCGTCGTATCTCCGACGTGTTCGACTGCTGGTTCGAGTCCGGCTCGATGCCCTTCGCGCAGGTGCACTACCCCTTCGAGAACCAGGAGTGGTTCGAGAACCACTACCCGGGCGACTTCATCGTCGAATACATCGGTCAGACGCGCGGCTGGTTCTACACGCTGCACGTCCTGGCGACCGCGCTCTTCGATCGCCCCGCGTTCCGCTCGTGCGTCTCCCACGGCATCGTCCTGGGTGACGACGGCCTGAAGATGAGTAAGTCGCTGCGCAACTACCCGGACGTGGCCGAGGTGTTCAACAAGTACGGCTCCGACGCGATGCGTTGGTTCCTCATGTCGAGCCCGGTCGTGCGCGGCGGCAACCTGATCGTCAAGGAGGAGTCGATCCGCGACACCGTCCGTCAGGTGCTGCTGCCCATCTGGAACACGTACTACTTCTTCACGCTGTACGCGGGCGCCTGCAACAAGGGCGAGGGGTACGAGGCCTCCCGTGTCGATCTGTCCTCGCCCGAGGCCGTGGCCGCGCTGGCGCAGATGGACCGCTACCTGCTGGCCCACACCCGCACCCTCGCGCAGGACGTGCGCGGCGCGCTCGACGGCTACGACGTGGCTGGCGCGTGCGAGTCGATCCGCGAGTACCTGGACGTTCTGACGAACTGGTACGTGCGTACCCAGCGTCAGCGCTTCTGGGACGAGGACGGCGCAGCCTTCGATACGCTGTACACGGCCCTCGTGACGCTCATGGAGCTGGCGGCGCCCCTGCTGCCGCTGCTGAGCGAGGAGATCTGGCGCGGCCTGACCGGCGGCGAGTCCGTGCACCTGACGGACTTCCCCGTCATCGACGAGGCCGTGGACGCCCCCGAGCTGGTCGCTGCGATGGATGAGGTTCGTTCGATCGTGTCGGCAGCCCACGCGCTGCGCAAGACGCACCAGCTGCGCGTGCGCCAGCCGCTGGCCTCCCTGCTGGTCGTGTCCGAGAACTTCGCTGCGCTGGAGCCCTTCGCGGACCTGATTGCCTCCGAGGTGAACGTGAAGTCCGTGGTCTTCTCTGCGCCGCAGGACTCGGGCCTGAGCGTTCGCACCGAGCTCGCGCTGAACCCGCGCGCCTTCGATCCGGCTGTCCGTAAGCTGACGAGCCAGCTGTTCAAGGCTCAGAAGTCCGGTGAGTGGGAGGTCGTGGACGGCGAGTGCCGTTTCCCCTCCGTCGAGCTGGATGGGGAGCCGCTGGTGCTCACGGGCGACATGTTCTCGGTGTCCACCTCCGTGGATGCGGCCGAGGGCCAGGTCGCGGACGTGCTCGCGTCGGGTACCTTCGTCGTGCTCGACACGGAGCTGACCCCCGAACTCGAGGCCGAGGGCTACGCCCGTGATGTCGTGCGCGCCGTTCAGGACGAGCGTAAGAATGCCGGCCTGCACATCGCGGACCGCATCGACCTGTCGCTGACGGTTCCGTCCGATCACGTGGCCGACGTGGAGGCCTGGCGCGACATGATCGCCGCCGAGACCCTCGCTCTGTCGTTTGAGGTCGAGGCCGGCGACAAGCTTCAGGTGCGCGTCGCCAAGCACTGAGTGCTGTCGCTCAGGCGGGTGGGCCGGGAGGAAAACCTCCCGGCCCACCCGCCTTTGTATCTGAGCTCGTATCGGGGACGATTCCCTGCCTAGCGAGGTCCTTCCAAGTAATCGATATCGGACGGCAGCTTCACGCCCGCGTCGCGCAGGCGCTCCAGGTGCGGCTCGACCGAGGAGAGATACGGAGAGAGGACGGGATTCGCGTCCGCGTCCATGAAGGACTCGAGGTAGTCCTCGAGCGGGAACTGCGTGGCGAAGAGAGTCTGACGCAGCTCGAGGCTGTTGACCGACTCGACGACCATCGTCGGGTCGGCGGCGCTCGTGTATCGCTTGACCCGCGGCCACCGCGTGTCGTCGATCGTCCACTGCTGCGCAGAGGGAGCCTCACCCGGGATCACGATGGGGCGCTGGCGCAGCCGTGCGCGACGCA
>CAUTGT010000078.1:0-5924 GCA_963537735.1 uncultured Actinomycetaceae bacterium
GTTCGTCAGCAGCTGGTCGAGGCCGGCGTCGAGGTCCTGACCCCCGAACTGGTGGGTGACATCGGCGTCGTCATTCAGCTCATCGTCGAAGACGGGTCGATGCGTTCGGTCGTGACGGCCGGCGTCGAATCGGAACCGTCGCGCGGCGCCCTTGCGAGCATCGAGCTGCGCGAGGGGGACGTGGTCCACGTGGCCGCCTCCGACATGACGAGCGCGCACGCGGCTTCCGAGCTGAGCGAGTGGGCAGCGTCGCTGCCTCCCTTCGTGACTCTCGTCGTCTCGGTGTCTCCGGCGGTCGCCCAGGTTCCCGTTGAGGCGTGGGAGATGATCTTCCCTCGCGCCGACGTCGTGACGATGAACAGTTGGGAGGCCGCAACTCTCGCCGGCATTCTCGACGCGAACCGCCACAGCTCCACGATCCGCACCTACATGCGCCACGACGCGGCCACGGTTCGCCGCGTGGGGGAGCGGGGGTGCGAGCTGCAAAAGGTCGCGGATGCTCCCGTCATCTCGATTCCCGCGTTCCAGTCGCGCATCGCGGACACCGCGGGCGTGGGCGATACCCACATCGGAGAGATGTGTGCGGGCCTGGCCATGGGCTACGACCTGGAGACCGCGTGCCTGATGGCGAACGCGGGCGCCGCGCTGGCCATCTCCCACGAGTCGGCCCTGCCCGTCCCCACGCGCGAGCAGGTTGAAAACGTGCTCGAAACCGGGGTCGTTACGAACATCCTGCGCTGATCTCGCGCGGCGCGCCTGGCAGAGTGGGGCCGCGGCGGGCGATATGGTGGAAGAATCATGGCACAATCGTCTCCACGTTCTTCGTCCGGTAAGGCTCCCGCGCGCCCGCGCGCCAAGGGAGGCTCGAACAAGTCCGCCCAAGCGCCCCAGCCCGAAGCAACGCAGCCAGGCTTCTTGGCTCGCTTCTTTTCCGCGCTCGGCCGCGCCGGTGTCGGCGCCGTACGCGCGTGGAAGGCGACCGATTCGCAGGTCAAGCGTGATGCTGCGGCCTTCGTCGCTGTCGCCGCGGCCATCGTGATCGCGCTGCGCGAGTGGTTCCAGATCTCCGGCGAGGCCGGGGACGCGATCCACCACGCCTCCGCCGGCCTGTTCGGCATCTTCTCGGTCGTCCTGCCCCTCGTCCTGATTGCTCTGGCCATCGAGCTTGTCTCCGCGCGATCCGGTCGATCCGCGCTTCCCCACCACGTGGCAGGCGGCATCGGTATCACCGCCGCGCTCACCGGCCTGGTTCACATTTCGCGCGGAAACCCCGCGATGGGCACCGACCCCGGCATCGAGGCGGCGGGTGGCCTGATCGGCTGGTTCGTCGCGCGCCCCCTCGCCCTGCTGCTGTCCGGCTGGGGTGCGGGCGCCCTCATGATCCTGCTCCTGGCCTACTCGATCCTGCTCGCCACTCGGACCGCCGTCGCCGACGTTCCTGCGCGCCTGCGCGACCTCGCCGCCCACCTCAGTGGTGAGCGCCCCGAGGGCGACGCCGAGGCTACGAATCAGGCGGGTGGCGACCCCGCGAAGGAAGCGCGCCGTCGCGCGCGCAACGACCTCGCCGCGGGAGACGACGCCTTCCTCGACGAATACGACGGGGACGAGTCCTTCCGCAAGGCGACCGACACGGAATCCGTGGGGGAGACCCGTCTCCTGGAATCCGGTGCGATCGCGGCCCCCGCGCCCGCCCCGGCTCCCGCGCCCCGGCCTCGTGCCACGACGCCCGACGCTCCCACGGAGATGCTCACCCAGATGCGCCCCGCCGTGGCCCCCGTGCAGGTGCCCGCGCACGTGCCCGAGCCCGAACCGGAGCCCGAGGACGAGCCGGCGCCCCCGCCGATCACCGACGAGCCCGAGGGGGCCTTCCAGCCCAACCTCGACGACTCGATCAGCTACACGCTGCCCTCGGAGGACCTCCTGGTCTCCGGCCCGCCCCACATGACTCGTTCCTCCGTCAACGACCAGGTCGTTGCGGCACTGGGACAGGTCTTCGCGGACTTCAACGTCGACGCGCGCGTCACCGGCTTCTCCCGAGGCCCGACAGTCACCCGCTACGAGGTTGTGCTCGGCGCCGGCGTCAAGGTCGACAAGCTCACCAACCTGTCGAAGAACATCGCCTACGCCGTGGCCTCGGCCGACGTGCGTATTCTCGCGCCGATCCCCGGCAAGAGCGCCATTGGTATTGAGATCCCCAACGCCGACCGCGAGAACGTGGCGCTCGGCGACGTCCTGCGCTCGGCTGCCGCCCGCCGCAACCAGCACCCGCTCGTCGTCGGCGTCGGCAAGGACGTCGAAGGCGGCTACGTCGTCACCAACCTGGCCAAGACCCCGCACATGCTGGTGGCCGGCCAGACCGGTTCCGGTAAGTCCTCCTTCGTCAACTCCATGATCACGTCGATCATGATGCGTGCGACGCCCCAGCAGGTGCGCATGATCCTCGTCGACCCCAAGCGCGTGGAACTCACCATCTACGAGGGCATCCCGCACCTCATCTCGCCCATCATCACCGATGCCAAGAAGGCCGCCGAGGCCCTCGAATGGGTCGTCAAGGAGATGGACGCGCGCTACGACGACCTGTCGGACTACGGCTTCAAGCACATCGACGACTTCAACAAGGCGGTGGCCGCCGGACAGGTCCAGGCCAAGCCCGGGCTGGAGCGCACGCTGCACCCCTACCCGTACCTGCTCGTGGTCGTCGACGAGCTCGCCGACCTCATGATGGTCGCCCCGCGAGACGTGGAAGCCTCGATTCAGCGCATCACGCAGCTCGCGCGCGCCGCGGGTATTCACCTGGTCCTGGCCACGCAGCGCCCCTCCGTCGACGTCGTCACCGGCCTCATCAAGGCCAACATCCCCTCGCGCCTCGCGTTCGCGACCTCCTCGCTGACCGACTCGCGCACGATCCTCGACCAGCCCGGCGCCGAAAAGCTCATCGGCCAGGGCGACGCCCTCTACCTGCCCGCGGGTGCCTCCAAGCCCATGCGTGTCCAGGGCGCCTGGGTCTCCGAATCCGAGATCCACCAGATTGTCTCCCACGTCAAGAGCCAGATGGAGACGCACTACCGCGACGACGTCGTGCCGGAAAAGAAGGAAGCCAAGGTCGCCGAAGACATCGGAGACGATCTCGAAGACCTGCTGCAGGCAGCCGAGCTCGTCGTCTCCACCCAGCTCGGCTCCACCTCGATGCTCCAGCGTAAGCTGCGCGTCGGCTTCGCGCGTGCCGGCCGCCTCATGGACCTGCTCGAATCGCGTGAGATCGTCGGCCCCTCCGAAGGGTCCAAGGCTCGCCAGGTGCTCGTCACCCCCGAACAGCTGCCCGAGGTCCTCGCCATGCTGCGCGGAGAGTCCGCCGGCATCGCCGAGCCCGAGCCGACGCCCGCCCCCGCGCCCGCTCCGGCCGCTCCCGAGGGGGCGCCCAGCCCGGCCATCGGCGCCGCCGCAGGCGCCGCGGGGGAGGAGCCGGCCTCGCTGTCGGCCGATGCGGCGCCCGCATCCGGTTACGAAATGGGCACGGCTGACCCCGGCGATTCGCGCGGCAGTGGGGTTGACCCGTACTCTGGTCATAACTTTGGTGGGTCCTCGCCCGACTGGGTCGACGAGGAGCCCGAGGACAACGAGGACGCTTGGCAGCTCACGGGCCGCTGAGCGGGAAGGAAACGGTCATGAGCGAGAACGTGTCGCGCGTGCAGCGTGACAGCAAGGTTCCCGTGGTGAACCTACCCAACGCGCTGACCGTTTTGCGCCTGGTCCTCGTCCCGGTCTTCATCGTTCTCGGCCTTCAGCAGTCGTGGAGCGCGCTGTGGGCGGCATTCGTTGTCTTCGCCGTCGCCGCGGTCACGGACCGATTCGACGGGGAGCTCGCCCGCTCGTGGGGGCAGATCACCGACTTCGGTCGTATCGCCGACCCCATCGCGGACAAGGCCCTGACCCTGTGCGGCTTTGGCCTGCTGTCCTACCAGGGGTATCTACCCTGGTGGCTGACGATTCTCATCGCCGTGCGCGAGCTGGGCATCACCGCGATGCGCGCCTTCTTCCTGCGCCGCGGCGTCGTTGTGTCCGCCAACCAGGCGGGCAAGCTGAAGACCTTCATGCAGATGGTGGCCCTGGGTACCCTGCTGATTCCGTGGGCGCACTTCACGGCGATGAACGAGGCCAACGAGGGATGGGTGGTCCTTCTTATTCGCCTCGGCCAGATTTTCGCGGGCGTCGCGCTCGCGCTGACGCTCTACTCCGGCGTCATGTACGTCATCGACGGCGTGCGCCTCATGCGCGGAGCGGGTGCTGCCGAGGCCGTGAAGGGATCCCGCGACAACGATGCTCCTCGGGAGCCCGCGCCGTCGCGTCGCAGCACCGCGGGGCAGCACGTCCAGCATTGAGCCTGGGTGACGCAACCCATAGGGTCATGGAGTCGTCGGTGGAATAAGCGCCAAACGGCCCGCGTTCTACGGGTATGAATGCAACGCGAGGAATGAAAGCGGAACGTCACAGCGTTTCGATGCGCGAACTAACAATGCGTCCCTCGAAACAGAACGGCTACAGTAACAGTATGGAAAAGACACTGAGCGAAACCCCGCTGCTGCGCAGCGAACTGGGCGATGTCCTGCGCGGCATCCGCCAGCGCCAGGGTCGAACCCTGCGCGAGGTCTCTTCGGAGGCCCAGGTCTCCCTCGGCTACCTGTCCGAGGTTGAGCGCGGCCAGAAGGAAGCGTCCTCCGAGCTGCTCGAGGCGATCACCTCGGCTCTGCGCGTTCCGCTGTGGTTCGTGCTGCGCGAGGTCTCCGAGCGCATGGCGATCATCGACGGCGCGGTTATTCCTGACGCGGTGCCCGATGACATCGTGCCCGTCACGCTGATTTCCTGACGCGTGAAGCACTCTGAGTTTTACGAGGCGGTCGAGGCGACCTTCGGGTCGGCCCTCGGCCGCTCGTATGTCTCCGACCTCTATCTCGCCTCGCTGGGGGCGACCGCGCGCGATGCGCTGTCCGCCGGCGTGAATCCGGACGAGGTGTGGGCGACCCTGTGTGAGGAAACCGGCCGCGAGGATGCGCGCTGGATTCATCGCGTGGATCCGCGTGAGCGGGGGCGCTGACCAACTCGGATTCTCGGTGTGATCGATACCCGTCTGATTGGCGGGCGGCGTGTCGACCGGCTGTCGAACATGTGTTCCATTTAAGCTTGTGGGCGACGATGCTCCGACGCGTGTCATCCACAGGGGTGACGTGCGCGGGACGCAGATGACGATGGCCGGTCGCATACTCGTCATGTCGCCTCGGAGAGGGGTGGCATTCCAGGCCAGGACACCCGCAGGCCGGAGAGGCCGCAGACGAAAGGATCACCATGGCAGCCCGTAAAGCACCCGCCGCAAAGCCCGCGACCAACGATCGCAATAAGGCTCTCGAAGTCGCCCTGTCGCAGATTGATAAGCAGTTCGGCAAGGGCTCTGTCATGCGCCTGGGCGATGACAACCGTCCGCCCGTTCAGGTGATCCCCACGGGTTCCCTTGCTCTCGACGTCGCCCTCGGTATCGGCGGTCTCCCGCGCGGCCGAGTCATCGAGGTCTACGGCCCCGAGTCCTCCGGTAAGACCACGGTCGCCCTGCACGCCGTCGCCAACGCCCAGAAGGCCGGCGGCAACGCGGCCTTCATCGATGCTGAGCATGCCCTTGACCCCGTGTACGCCCGCGCCCTGGGTGTCGACACGGACTCCCTCCTGGTCTCCCAGCCCGACACGGGTGAGCAGGCCCTCGAGATCGCCGACATGCTGATCCGCTCGGGTGGCATCGACATCATCGTCATCGACTCCGTCGCGGCGCTCGTGCCCAAGGCGGAAATCGAAGGTGAGATGGGTGACTCCCACGTCGGCCTGCAGGCCCGCCTCATGAGCCAGGCCCTGCGTAAGATCACGGGCGCCCTGTCCGCGAC
>CAUTGT010000079.1:0-5887 GCA_963537735.1 uncultured Actinomycetaceae bacterium
AAGAACTCGCCCGAAGCTACCACACTCACGTGGTTCCTCAACCACTCGCCCGAGCGTCTCCTCGAAATCGCACACATCGAAAGCACCAAGGAAGCCTGCCAGGCCCTGTTCGGCATGCCACGCGTCCCCTTCGCCTAAGCCCACGGACACACAGCAGTAACACATGCCGTGGGAAGAATTGCGGCACAGGCCCAGCCCCGGCCTCGTCCCCACAAACAGCGAGGCGGCAGGAGCTTCACGCTCCCACCGTTCTCCCCCCCACAAACAAATCGGGGGCCGCGCCTGACGGCGCGACCCCCGAGGATCAGATGCGATTACTTCGTGCGATTCGCACGGTAGTACTCGATGAGAGCGCGGGTGGACTGATCCTGCGCGTCCAGGGCCTCAGACGAGCCCTCGATCGCGGGGAGGATCTGCTTGGCCAGGACCTTGCCCAGCTCAACACCCCACTGGTCGAAGGAGTCGATGCCCCACACGGCACCCTCAACGAAGGTGATGTGCTCGTACAGGGCGATCAGCTGGCCCAGGACCGACGGCGTCAGGGACGGGGCCATGATCGACGTCGTGGGACGGTTGCCGGTGAACACACGGGCGGAGACGATGGCCTCGGGCGTGCCCTCGGCGCGCACCTCCTCGCTAGTCTTGCCAAAAGCCAGGGCCTTGGTCTGGGCGAAGAAGTTCGACAGGAACAGCTCGTGCATGTCGGCATCGCCATCACCCAGCGCCCACGTCGGGTTCGCGAAGGCGATGAAGTCGGCGGGGACCATGCGGGTGCCCTGGTGGATCAGCTGGTAGAAGGCGTGCTGGCCGTTGGTGCCGGGCTCGCCCCAGAAGACCTCGCCGGTCTCGTAGGTGACGGGGCTACCGTCGCGGCGCACGGACTTGCCGTTGGACTCCATGGTCAGCTGCTGCAGGTACGCGGGGAAGCGGTGCAGGTACTGGGAGTAGGGCAGGACGGCGTGCGTGTCGGCGCCCAGGAAGTTCGAGTACCACACGTTGAGCAGGCCCATCAGCAGGGGCACGTTCTTCTCGGGCGCGGCCTCGGCGAAGTGACGGTCCATCGCGTGGAAGCCGGCGAGGAAGTCGGCGAAGCCCTCGGGGCCAATCGCGACGGCCAGGGAGGTACCCACGGCGGAATCCACGGAGTAGCGGCCGCCCACCCAGCTCCAGAAACCGAAGGCGTTGGCCGGATCGATGCCGAACTCGGCGACCTTGTCCAGGGCGGTGGACACGGCGACGAAGTGCTTGGCGATCGCTTCCTTCTCGGAGGCCTCGTCGGTGACGATGCCGCGCTCACGCAGGGCGTCCAGCAGCCAGGCGCGCACGACCTTGGCATTCGTGATGGTCTCAAGCGTCGTGAAGGTCTTAGAGGCCACAATCACGAGGGTCGTCTCGGGATCCAGGTCCTTCGTGGTCTCGCCCGCGTCAGTGGGGTCGATGTTGGAGATGAAGCGGCACTCCAGGCCCTCCTGCACGTAGGGCTTGAGGGCCTCGTACGCCATGACGGGACCCAGGTCGGAGCCGCCGATGCCGACGTTGACGACGGTCTTGACGGGCTTGCCGGTGATGCCGACCCACTCGCCGGAGCGGACGCGGCGGGCGAAGGCGTAGACCTTCTCGAGGACCTCGTGGACGTCGGCGATCGCGTCCTGGCCGTCGACCGTCAGGGAGTCGGTCGCGGGGCGGCGCAGCGCGGTGTGCAGGACGGCGCGGTCCTCGGTGACGTTGATGTGCTCGCCCGCGTACATGCGGTCGCGCAGCTCGAGGACACCGGTCTGCTCGGCGAGGGCGAGGAGGTGGCCCACCAGCGTGGGGCACACGAGGTTCTTCGACAGGTCGACGTGCAGGTCGGCAGCGTCGAAGGTGAAGGTCTGGGTGCGGTTGGGGTCGTCCGCGAACAGCTTGCGCAGGTCGGGATCGAAGTTGTCGGCCAGCTGGTCGAGCGTGTCCCACGCGGGGGTCATCGTCGGGTCGATCACGGGGATATCACTCATGGGGTCTCCTGACAGTAGAGATTGTTTCGCACTTTAGTTTAGCGGGGTCTGCTCCCCTGGTCACCCTCGTTTCTCGCTTCTGAAACGACGAGGCCGTGGCCCGCGAGCGCTCACGGAACCACGGCCTCGTACGGTGCCTGGAGCCCCTCCGGTCAGGCGACCGGATCGTCGATGGGGATCGGGGTGGCCTCGATGCCCGGGTTCTGCAGCGACACGATGCGCTGGACGGGAACGAGGTCACGCCACCACTGGACGAAGGGACGACGATTCTCAATGTCGAGGTCGTCGAACATGTTCTTCACCGGGCGCGCCTCGACAGCGTTGCCGACCTGGCCGATGTAGTAGGCGCCGCGGTCGCCGCGATCAAACTGGTCGAGGAGCTGCTCGAAGGCGCGCGCCACGAGGCGCGTGGCGAGCAGGCGGTCGTACGGCGAGGGCGAGCCGCCCTGCTGCATGTGGCCGAGGGCCTGGTGGCGCACGTCGTAGATTCCCTCGGACTCCGCATTGAACACGTCGGCCAGGAACTCGCGGTCGTAGTACTGGGAAGCCGACTCGTTGAGCAGCGTGAGGAACAGGCGTCGGCCAGACTTGAAGGAGGCAACCATCCGATCGGCGTCCGCGGCGATCTGCTCGAGGGAGGGCGACTCCTCGTTGATGTACATGTACTCAGCGCCGCTCGACAGGGCGCTCATGAGGGTCAGGTAACCGCAGCGACGTCCCATCGTCTCGGCGATGAAGCAGCGCTTGGAGGCGGCCGCGCTCTCCTTGATGCGGTCGATCGCCCACGTCGCGTTGTTGATCGCCGTATCCGTGCCGATCGCGAGCTCGCAGCCCGGCAGGTTGTTGTCGATCGAGGCGGGGATGAGCAGCATCGGGATCTGGAAGGCCGGGTAGCGATCCTTCTCCGATGTGATCGCGTGGACGCCCAGGTAGGCGTTCATGCCGCCGATGACGAGGAGGGCATCGATCTCGTTGCGCTCGATGGCGCGGCCCAGCGCATAGAACTGCTCAACAGGCGGAATGTCGCGCTTCGTGCCGAGCTCGGCGCCGCCCTTGAATGCCCAGCCTTCCACGTCGGACCAGCTCAGTTCCCGCACGCGGTCATCCGCCAGCCCGCTCCACGAGCCCTCCACGCCGAGCATCGTCCAGCCGCGCGCGATGCCCAGACGCACGGCCACGCGGGCCGCCGTGTTCATGCCGGGGGCCAGACCGCCCGCGTGCAGGATCGCGACGCGCTTGATCTCGCCCGTCGGCTCGGGGGTGAGCTGCGGGGGCGTGGACAGGATCTGGTTGATGCCCACCATCGAGGAGAAGGACGAGCCGCGCGAGGCCTGGGCCGCCGCATAGTCGCCGGCCGCGATGAGGTCCTTAACCGCGCGAGTGTCATGCACGGCCTTCATGAGAGGGATGCGGGTGATGCGGTTGCGACGCACGCCCAGGATGACAGGCTCATCCTCGGCCGTGGACGCCAGGATCTCCTGGACGGCCGCGTAGCCCAGCAGCGTCGACATCCAGCGGTCGTAGGCCGAGGGAGTGCCGCCGCGCTGCACGTGGCCGAGGATCGTCACGCGGGCGTCCTCGCCCGTGCGCTCCTGGATCGTGTCGGCGATCAGCTGGGTCGACAGCTCGTTACCGTCGCGGTCGTGCGCGCCTTCTGCCACCAGGACGATGGACTCGCGGCGGCCGGCCTCGCGGCCGAGGCGCAGGTGCTCCGCCAGATCGTCCTGCCACCCCGGGCCAGCCGGATCCTCGGGCGTAAACACGTAGTCAGCACCGCCCGCGACAGCCGCCATGAGGGGCAGGTAACCGCAGTGGCGGCCCATGACCTCGACGACGAAGGTGCGCTGGTGTGAGGCGGCCGTGCTGGTCAGCTGGTCGATGGCGTCCAGGATGCGGTGCAGCGCGGTGTCCGCACCGATCGTCATGTCCGTGCCCACGAGGTCGTTGTCGATCGAGCCGACGAGGCCGACGATGATGAGGGCAGGGTGGGCAGCGGCGGTCTCGGGCGAGATCACGCCCTCGGCGGCCAGCTCGGCGACGTGCTGGGCCCACTCGCCGCGGAACTCGTTCGTACCCGACAGGGAGCCGTCGCCACCGATCACGACGAGGTGATCGATGCCGTGCTCGAGCAGGTTCGCGGCCGCGCGGTGGCGCCCCTCGTACGTGCGGAAGTCGGCGCTGCGGGCCGTGCCGATCACCGTGCCACCTTCGGCCAGGATCGAGGACACGTCCGACCACTCCATCTTCTTAATGGAATCGCCACCCACGCAGGCACCCTGCCAGCCTTCGTAGATCGCGTAGGGCTGCGCGCCACGCGCCAGCGCCGTACGCACGACGGCTCGAACAGCCGCGTTCATTCCCTGGGCGTCACCGCCCGACGTGAGGACACCGATACGAACTGTGCTCATTTTTCTGCCATCTTTCGTTGACGGAGCGGGCCCCGAGGCCCAGTGTGCCTATCGTTTCCTATTCTACGTGACCTGCGCCTCCGCTACTAGGGCCTAACTCCCATTTACCGAGCAAACGACAAGCGCGCGCCCGCCGACAACGGCGGGCGCGCGCTCACGCAGTCACTGGAAACTAGGCCACAGTTTCGCTGCCATTGCGGGCGGCGGACTCGGCCAGCTCCTCGGGGCTAACGACGCCCTCGACGGAGACGCGGTCCAGGTAGGCCATACCGTCAAACGCCAGCTCGCGAGCGTTCTCCGGGTCGCCCTCGTTGCCGATCGAGCCGTGGGCCATGCGGTCCACGATGAGCGCGATCGCGCCGTCGCCCGTCACGTTGGTGGCGGTACCGAAGGAGTCCAGGGCGATGTAGGTGGCGATCATGAGCGCGACCTGGGCGTCGTTGAAGCCCAGCATGGAGCTGAGCAGACCCGTGGCCGCCATGATGGCGCCGCCGGGGACGCCGGGGGCGGCGACCATCGTGATGCCCAGCATGAAGATGAAGCCGACCCACTGCAGGGACGAAACAGTCAGGCCCTGGGTCAGGACGATGGCGAACGCGAAGGAGAAGATCTTCGAGGTCGAGCCAGCCAGGTGGATCGTGGCGCACAGCGGAATCGTGAAGGACGCGACCGCGTCGGACACGCCGTTCTTCTTCGTCTGACGCAGGGTCACCGGGATGGTGGCCGCGGACGAGGAGGTACCCAGAGCCGTCAGGTAGGCCGGCATCATCGTGAGGAGGGCCTTGAAGGGGTTACGACGCGCAACGAGGCCCGCGAAGCAGAACTGGGTCAGCAGGATGATGACCTCGAGGACCAGAACCACGATGACCACGCGCACCAGCGTGCGGATGACCGAAGCGGCCTCACCCGTGTACGTCAGGTTCAGGAAGATGCCGAAGATGTGCAGCGGCAGCAGCGGAATGATGATCGTCTCGATGAGGCGCGTAATGATGGCGCGGAACTCGATGAAGCCCTTACGCAGAACGCCGCGCGGGACCATCGACAGGCCCAGGCCCACCACGAAGGACAGAAGCAGCGCCGTCATCACCTGCAGAGGTGCGGGCATCTCGATCGTGAAGTAGGACTCCAGGGCACTGCCCGGCTCGGCCACATCGGCCAGCTGGGTGGAAGCAAGGAGACGCGGGAACAGGGACGCGCACACCAGGTAGGTGAGGAAACCCGAGAACAGCGTCGACGCGTAGGCAATCGCCGTCGTGATGCCCAGCCACTTACCCGCTCCACGGCCCAGGTCCGCAATAGCAGGGGTCACGAGGCCGATGATGATCAGCGGGATCGAGAAGGACAGGAACTGGCTGAAGATAGCCGAGAACGTCGCGAAAATGCGGCCGATTTCGACGGGAATCAGGTGGTCGCCTCCGATACGGACGGAGCCGAGGACGGTCGCGAGGATGATCGCAGCGATCACCCACACGAGGATTCCGGATT
>CAUTGT010000080.1:0-5881 GCA_963537735.1 uncultured Actinomycetaceae bacterium
CGCATGGCCTGAGCGGCATCGTTGATGGCCTGCGTCAGGCGCGCGTTCGCGTCGCCCGAGGCGGCCGGCGGAGTCCCGCCCGACTGGCTGCCGTCATTGCTCGCCGGCGGCATCTGCGGCGTCGTGGCGGAACTACCGTCGTCGGAGACGAGCTGGCGCAGCGATTCCTCGAGGGTGGGCGCGAAGCCGACCTTGTCTCCGAAGGCAGTCAGCACCGAACGCAGCACGGGGTATGACGCCGAGCCCGTGCCCTGCACGTAGACGGGCTGGACGTAGAGGAGGCCACCGCCGACCGGCAGGGTCAGGAGATTACCGCGGATGACCGTGGAGTCAGCCTGGTTCAGCAGGTTGAGCTGGGTCGCGATCTTCTCGTCCGAGTCGTACTTGTTCTGCACCTGGCCGGGGCCGGGAACGGTCGTCGAGGACGGGAGGGCGAGGAGACGCAGCTTGCCGTATCCCTCGCGCACCTGGCCGGGGGTATTACCGGTCTCGGAGTCGACGGCGAGGAAGCCCGCCATCGCCTCGCGCCGGCCCTCGCCGCCACCACCGGGCACAAAGACCGAGGTCAGAGAGAACTCAGCGCTGTCCTGTCCGGGCATCTGCATCGTCAGGTAGTACGGCGGCTGCAGTGCTGTCGGAGCGGGCAGGGGGTTACCCGCCTCGTCCACGCGCGCGGACGAGTTGGAGCTGGAGGCCGCGCCGTAGGTGGAGGTCTCCTCGGCCAGTCGCCAGCGGTCGCCACCGGAGTAGAAACCGGCAGCGTCGGTCACGTGATACGTGGCGAGCAGGTTGCGCTGGACCTTGAACATGTCCTCCGGGTAGCGCAGGTGGCTCATGAGATCGCCCGAAATCGCCGAGACGGGCTCGACGCTGCCGGGGTAGATCTTTTCCCAGGTGCGCAGGATCGGATCCTGGTCATCCCAGCGGAACAGGCGCACGGAGCCGTCATAGGCGTCAACAATGGCCTTGACGGAGTTACGCATGTAGTTGATCTTGTTCGCCTGGACGTACTGGCCCACCTCGGTGGACCGGGAGTCCACGGTGGCATTCGAGAGGGTCTCGTGCTGCGCGTACGGGTAGTTGTTCGTGGTCGTGTACGCGTCGACGACCCACACGAGGCGCTTGGGAGTCGAGGGGTCGCCGTCCATGTCGACGACCGCCGGGTAGGCGGACTGTTCAAGCGTCAGGTAGGGCGCGACCTTCGCGACGCGCTGGAGGGGATCGCGGTTGTAGAGGATCTGCGAGGCCTCGTTCGTCTGCGAGGAGAAGAACAGGTCCGTGGATCCGAACTTGATCGCGTACAGGAGCTTGTTCCACACGTTGCCGACGGAGGGGCCGCCGTTGCCGACGAAGGTCGTGGAAACCTGGCCGCCGACCGCGGTGTCGTCCGGGTAGTCGAGCTCCTGGGGCTCGGTGCCCTCGGGGGCGCCGACGATCGAGTAGTCGGGCGAACCGGGGCTGAAGTAGACGCGCTCCTCGTAGTCGCCCATCTCGCCGACGGAGGGCACGGACTGCTCCCAGTAGGAGGGCAGGCCGTCGCTGGTCAGCTGGTTACCGTATGCGGCGACCGCGCCGTAGCCGTGGGTGTAGACGGTGTGCTGGTTGACCCAGGTCTGCTGCTCGGCGGACAGGCCCGAAAGGTTAAGCTCGCGCACCGAGATAACCGTGTCGCGACGCTCCCCGCCCACGTTGTAGCGGTCGACCTTCATGCCGGAGTTGAAGCCGTAGTACAGGCGCGACTGCTGGAGCTGCTGGACGGTCTTCGTGATGACCTGAGGGTCGAGCAGACGCACCTGGGAGGTCAGGGACTCGGTGTCGAACTGACCGGCCGATGCCGTGGTGGCCGCGTCGTAGTTCGTCTGATAGTCGACGTCCTGCAGGCCGTAGGCGGCCAGCGTGGCGTCGATGTTGCGCTGAATGTAGGGAGACTCGAGGCTGCGCTGGTTGGGGCGCACGCGGAACTGCTCGACGAGGGCCGGGTAGGCGCCGGCCAGGACGAGTGCGGCGACAACGGTGACAGCCACGCCGGTGACGGGCAGGCGCCACGTGCCGCGGAAGGCTGCGACGACGAAGAGGACGGCAACCAGGAAGGAGATGACCGCCAGGATGGAGTGCGCGGGCAGCGTCGCGTTGATATCCGAGTACATGGCGCCGTGAATGGAGCCGGAGTCCGAGGTGAGCAGCTCGTAGCGGCCCAGCCAGTAGTGCACGCCGATGAAGAGGGACAGGCAGGCGGCCATCATGCCGGACTGCAGGCGCGCCTGCTTCGAGGCGTGGGGGCGCGGTGCCAGGCGGATCGTTCCATACAGGTAGGACACGATAAGGGCAGCGATGAGGGCGATGGCGGTGACGGTCAGCAGGAAGGACACGAGCACCTTCAGCGCGGGCAGGACGAACACGAAGAACGAGATGTCCATGCCGAACTGCGGATCAACCTGATCGAAGGAGGAGCGGTTGAGGAACTGGAGCAGCGTCTGCCACTCGGTGGCCAGGCGAGCGCCGTTCGTGAAACCGAAGAACAGGGCGGCGCCCCAGAACGCGAATCGGCGCACGGGCTCGAGAGCCTTCTGGTAGGCGCGTAGGGAGGCCGAGGCCTGCCCGCGCGTCGAGGATGCACGATGCCGGTACGCGTAGGACATCGAGAAGAAGATGAGTGCCGTGGCCACGATGAAACCGACGACGAACAGGCCGATGTGCGCACCCCACTGAGTAAGGATGACGCGGGTGGCGCTCATCTGGCGGAACCACAGGATCTCGGTCCACACGATCGATGCGCCGTAAACGACCGCGCCGATCGCGATCAGGACGCCCAGAGTGATAGCTCCGGGGCCGGGCTTGTGCATCTTCAGCTCGACGGGTGGGCTATCGGGGTCTCGCGGTGCACGCGCTCCCCCCGGGGGGAAGACCGAAAAATTGAAGCTCACGGCAGTCCTCTCTGTAAAACCGATCAGCTTCGATCCAGTGTAGCCGCGCACATGCACTTCTTCGTCTCTGTCTTATTCGCTCTCCGTGAGATTATGGGGTTATGACTGTTGAGATGATGCCGAGTGCGCGCGAGATCGCGCTGGCCAACGTGGTTGTCGATATCGAGAAGGGCGCGGCCCGTGTGGGTTGGGATCACGCCCCGTCCATCTACGCGCTGGTACCGACCGCCATGCTGCTGGCCGACCCGAATCTGCCTGCTGACATCGCCGAGCAGCTGCGCGCGGGCTGGGACGGGACCGAGGACCACCTGAGCGCGATCATCCAGGAGGACCTGGCGGACGACGACATCGAGCAGGTCCTGGCGCACCTGGCGTGGCCGGAAACGGTACCGGGCGCGGCGATCACGGTCGAGCGCATCGTCGTTCCTCCGGAGGTCGAGGACGAGGCCCCCGAGGACCCCGACGAGGCCCTGGCCTTCATCTCGAATCACCCCCTGCGCACGGATGTGCGTCTGGCCGTTGGCGTGCTGCGCACGGGCGAGTCGTGGTGTGCGCTGCGCACCCGCGCCTTCGATTCCGACGACAAGGTCGGGCAGGGCTCGGCGCTCGTCCCGGCGCTGGTGGACGCCCTGCGCGCTTCCCTCGAGCCGGTGACGGACGAGCAAGCCTGAGAGCAGAGAGAGGCCCCGGCCTCGTCCGGACCAGATGGACGAGGCCGGGGCCCTTTGTCACCCACCTGACGTGAAGCGGTGGGTGGCCTTGAGAGCGCTGCGGCGCTACTGGCAGGTCGGCAGGGTGTCCCCGGTACCGTCGGCAATCGAGTGCACGGCACCCACTGCCTCGTCAAGAGTGGACACCGCAACGACACGCAAACCGTCGGGGACGTGTCCGACGACCTCGTTGCAGTTCTCCGAGGGAGCGAGGAACCACTGGGCGCCATCGCGGCGGGCACCCCACAGCTTCTGCTGGATGCCGCCGATGGCGCCGACGTGACCGTCGTAGGACATGGTGCCGGTACCCGCGATGACGTTGCCTCCGGTCATATCACCGGGGGTGAGACGATCGATGATGCTCAGCGAGAACATCATGCCGGCGCTGGGACCACCCACGCCGTCGATGTTGACGGTGATGTCGACGGGTAGAACGGGGTCGGCGGATAGGTAGACACCGAGCTTGGAGCCGCTCTCGGTGGGGGATGCCGCGACCGAGTCGAAGGAGACATCCTGCGTGACTCCGCCTCGCTCAACCGTCAGCGTCATCGTGGAACCGGCCGGAACCGAGCGCATGAGGGCGAAGGGAGTTGCGGCGCTGGTGATCTCGTGGCGCACACCGTCCGGGGTGGTGATCGCGCGGAGGATGTCTCCCTGCTCGACGTTGCCTTCCGCGTTAGATCCCTCGACCGCGCCCTCAATCGTGATCGTTGCAGGAACGTCCCACCCGAGGTATTCGAGGGCAGCGACCTGGGAGGTCGTCTGCGAGTTACGCATCATCGCCAGCTGAGCATCGCTCACCTGCTGACGCGACGTTCCCGCAGGATAGACCGACTCGTAGTCCAGGATCTTGCTGTGCGAGTCAAAGTACGCGGCGATGAGCTGCGCGAAGTTCAGGCGGGACGTGGGGTTTCCCGTTTCGGACACCGTCACCATGCGCAGCTGTCCCTGCCCCGGCTTCGCGGGCGCGTCGTACGAGCTGGATTGAGGCTCGTCCTGCTGGATCGGTTCCCCCGTCGCTGGGTCTGTTCCCTCGATCTGAAGCATAGGAACACCCTTGTCGGATCCCAACACGTTAAAGGTCGGACCCGGGCTGTTTACCACGAAGGGAACAGGGATCCAGAAGAGGATCGCCACCATCGCGAGCGCGGCGAGGACCGCCGTGATGAGTCGCCAGCTGACGATGGGGATACGCCGGGTAGAGTCGTCCTCCTGCAGGGGCACCAGCTCGATATTCTCCGAGGTCATCTGCGCGTCATTCACCGTGTCATTGTGTCCCACCCGCTCCCCCCGCGCACGCGCGCCGCGCCTCACCCCTTCAGCTCTCAGCGTTTTTGCAGAAGATTGTCAGCCCCTGCGAACAACGGGCAGCTAGTCTGTGGTCATGAACGAGTTTGACTCCGGCACCCCGTTTGAGGACTTCCTGCGCTCGATCCTGGGCGAGGAGGCAGCGGCTGAGGCCGCACGCGCCCTGCAGGCTCAGGGTTTCGATCCCGCGAATCTTCCCCCGGAGTTTTCCGATCCCGCACGTATGCGCGCGGCGATGGGTCAGTTCCAGTTCCTCATGAACACAACGGCTGGCCCCGTAAATTGGCGCATGGTGGAGGACAGCGCGAAGCAGGCGGCATACGCGAGCGGCGACCCCTCCCCCACGGCCACGGAGGCCGAGGCCGCGCGTCAGGCGATGACCGTCGCGGACCTGTGGCTCGATGCGGTCACCGATTTTGCTTCCGGCCCGGTCACCCGCGACGTGTGGAGCAAGGTCGCGTGGGTCGAGCACACGATTCCGACGTGGAAGCGCATCTGCGAGCCCGTGGCACTCAACGTGTCGCGCGCCCTGTCCGCAGCCCTGTCGGAGCAGTTCGGACCTGATGGCCTGGGGGACGCAGCCTCCCTGCCGGACGGCATGGCCGCGATGCTCGGTAAGACGCAGGAGATGATGCCGCGACTGTCGGCGATGATGTTCTCCGCGCAGATCGCACGCGCGCTGGCGGCCCTGGCCGGCGAGTCGTTCGGTACCTTCGACACGGGCATCCCCCTGTCGGACACGTCGCACGCCGCCCTGCTGCCGCACAACGTCGCGCAGTTCTCCGAAGGGCTCGACATTCCCTTCGACGAGGTCCGTCAGTTCCTCGCCGTGCGCGAGGCTGCACATCGCCGGCTCTTCGCCTCGGTCCCGTGGCTGGAGGGCGACCTGGTGCGCGCGGTCGAGCGCTACGCGTCCCAGATCGCGATCGACACGGAGGC
>CAUTGT010000081.1:0-5852 GCA_963537735.1 uncultured Actinomycetaceae bacterium
TCGTCGACTTCGTCGAGGCCGGGGTGACCACGGGCGAGGAGATCGAGGCCGTGGCGCGCGAGTATCTGACGCCGCTGAAGGAAGCGGGCGTCGATACGCTGATTCTGGGCTGCACGCACTACCCGCTGCTCACCGGCGTTATCGGTCGCATCATGGGCGAGGGAGTCACGCTCGTGACCTCCTCGGAGGCGACTGCGAACGTCACCTATAACGAGCTCGTGGACCGTGGGCTCCTTCATGATCCGTGGCCCGCAGGCGAGGGGCCGCAGCACCAGTTCCTCGCGACGGGTGCCTCCGAGTCTTTCCCGCATTTGGCTCGCCGTTTCCTCGGCCCCGAGGTGGGGTCCGTTGCCCGTGTGAATACCGGTGGTGGTATCGCGTGAAGTTGACTGTCATCGGCGCTACCGGTTCGATGTCTGGCCCGGAGTCGCCGGCCTCGTCCTACCTTGTTCAGGCACGAGGCCTGGACCCGCGATCGGGGGAGGAGCGGACGTTCTCGCTCGTGTGCGATATGGGCCCCGGTTCCTTCGGCGCGCTGTGGGCGCACGTGTGCCCGTGCGATCTTGACGCCCTGGCACTGTCCCACTGCCACGCCGACCACATGGGCGACATCATTTCCCTGCAGGTGTACCGCAAGTGGGGGCCGGGAGCAGCCGCATCCGCGCTGCCCCTGTACGGTCCCGCCGAGACGCTGCGCCGCGTGCGCCAGTTCGAAGACGCCCCGGATGATGAGGCGTACGAGGTCGAATTCGCCTTTACCCACATGCAGCTGGGCGAGTCGTACCAGGTCGGTCCCATGACGATCCGTCCCTACCGTGCGCTGCACCCGGTCGAGGCCTTTGGCCTGCGCATCGAGGGCCCCTCGGAGGAGGATCCCGAGCGCCTGGTGTCCCTGTTCTACACGGGTGACACTGACCTGTGCGACACGATCATCGAGGGGGCGCGCGGCGTCGACGTGCTCCTCAGCGAGGTCGGCTTCACGAGCGACGAGACCGAGCCTGACATGCACATGGACGGCGTGCGCGCGGGCGAGGTCGCCACGCGAGCCGGAGTGGGCCGCATGATCGCGACGCACATCCAGCCCTGGGCGCCCCGCGACCGTGTGACCGCCGAAGTGCGACAGACCTGGTCGGGTCCCCTCGACTTCGCGACCTCCGGGATGCAGGTCAGCCTCTGAGCCATCCCGCGCCCCACCGATGGGCGAGGCGCGGCGGCTCCTCGGTCAGTCGCTGGACGTCGAGTACGAGGCGTTGTGGCGCTTCCACTCCGCCAGGTATGTGGCGACGCGCGCCGGGCCGCCCGCATCGGACCATCCGTGATTCTTGTGGCGCAGCAGGATTTTGCGAGTGCCCAGCGAGGGAAGAGGCGTGATGCGCATGCCCTCGGTGTGTGCGCCGGCCAGCGCCATGGCCGGAAGGATCGTCGAGCCCGTGCGGGCGCGCACGAGGGCGCGCGCGGCCTCGTATGTCGTGTAGAGGTGGGGTGCCCATCGCGTGTCCGGGAACGCCTTCGTAATGCGGCGCATGACGTGGTCGCCGCTGGTGCCCGGATTGACGCGCAGCCAGGTGAGGTCCGCGAGGTCTTCGATCGCCCCGATGGGGGGAGCTGAGTCCGGGGTGACGAGCATCCAGGGTTCGTCGAGGAAGGGAACGTCCGTGTAGCCGCGAGGGGCCAGGCCCGGGTCCTCGTCTCGTTCGATGACGAGGATGTCGTACTGGCCGGTGCGCAGCGCGGCCATGCCGGGTGTCTCTTCTGTTTCCTCGATGCGCAGGTCGACGCCGGGCAGGGCGTCCGCGAGGTCGGGGAGCGCAGGAATGAGGGTGGATCGGCAAATCGTCAGGAACGCCCCGATGGTGACCGTTCCCGTGACCTGGCCCGTGAGGGGGCGCAGTGCCTTGAGGGCTTCTTCGATGTCGGCGTTGATGCGCTCGCCGGCCTCGGCGACGATCGTGCCGGCTGGGGTGAGAATTGCGCCGGACGTGGTGCGCTCGACGAGCTTGAGTCCGACTTCCTCCTCAAGTTTCTGGATCTGCTGGGACACTGCCGAGGGCGAGACCATGAGGATGTCGGCGGCGGCAACGATGCCGCCTTCACGCGCGACGGACAGAAGGAACGGTAGGCGGCGGGGGTCGATATCCACGCGAACTCCTTCGTTAAGTGAAACTGTAAGATAACTATAGAACCATTCAATTGTGCTTGACTAGCGGAAGGTGCATCATATGAGTCATGACGATCTCATCTCTGGCAATTCCGGTCCTCGGCTGGCTGGGTGCGGCCGCCTCCATCGCCGCCTACTACCTGGTCTCCTCCAAGCGCTTCGCTCCTGACTCTCTGCGCTACCACTCTCTCAATGTCTCCAGCTGCATTCTGCTGGCCCTCGCATGTGCGTCCACTGGCGCGTGGCCGTCCTTCCTCACTAACGCCATCTTCATCGGCGTTGGTTGCACCATGATCTGGCGAGTGCGCGACCGCCTCGCGCGCCGCATCATGCAGGTTGTTCGCTTCTTCGACGTGCGCCGCTACCTGCCGCGTCGTGCGCGCCTGGCGCGCGCTCGCTGACTCTTCGCTGAATTGGGGTGGTGAGGGGGCAGGCCGTGGGCCTGCCCCCTCACCGTATCCACCTGCTGATTAACTAAGAGAAGTAACCCTCTTTGGTCAAGAATTTTCCAAGCTGTACCAAGGAAAAGTCCGTAAGATGCGCTTCATAGAAAAATAAGAAAACATCGATGGAAAAAACGGGCTTTGAGGCGCACTATGTCAGTACGACGCGGTGACAGATCCATCGCACTGTACTCAAAGAGGAGCACACAATGTCTCGTTTTGTCGCATCACTCCTTCATCGCCTCGCCCATCACCGCAGGTGGCGCCAACAGCGCAACCCCCTGCAGTTCTCGATGGACCGCCCCATCTTCGGTAACCTCGTCGCCCGTTGATGGTGCGCCTGCGGGCGCAACACACAAGTGCCGGACACCCTCGGGTGCCCGGCACATTTGTGTCTGCGGTGCGTCTCAGCCGCGCAGGTACTCCACGATGTGGGGCATGAGGGCGCGGAAGGCAATGCCGCGGTGGCTGATCGCATTTTTCTGCTCGGCGCTCATCTGTGCGGTCGTGACCTCGAAGCCTTCGGGGACGAAAATCGGGTCGTAGCCGAATCCGCCCTCGCCGTGCGGGGAGCGCGTCAAGGTGCCGCGCACCTCGCCGCGCTTCACGAACTCGCGACCGTCGGGGGTCACGAGGACAGCGGCCGACACGAAGGCCGCCCCGCGGTGGCGGTCGGGAACGTCGGAGAGCTGATCGATGAGCAGACGAAGATTCGCCGCGTCGTCCCCGTGGGAGCCCGCCCAGCGAGCGGAGAAGATGCCGGGTGCCCCGCCCAGAACGTCCACCGTGATGCCGGAGTCGTCGGCAATCGCTGCCAGGCCGGTGGCGCGAGCCAGCGCGCGGGCCTTGATCAGGGAGTTCTCCTCGAAGGTCACGCCGTCCTCGACCGGGGAGGCCACGTCAAAATCGCTCATGCGCGCCACGCAGCCGGCCTCGAAGCCCTCCCACGCGGGGGCCAGGATGGCCTCGAGCTCGCTGACCTTGTGTGCGTTGGAGGTCGCGAAGACCAGGCGCGCGCTCACGGACGCACCTCGACGCGCTCCATGAGGGGAGCCTCGAGCGCCAGCTTCTGCGCGCGGGCGAGCTCGGCGTTACCCAGGGTCGCCAGATCCAGCAGCTCGCCCAGCTCATCGCGGCTGAAGGGGGCGTGCTCGGCGGTGCCCTGCACCTCGATGAAACGGCCATCGCCCGTCTGCACGACGTTCATATCGGTCTCGGCGCGCACGTCCTCAACGTAGGGCAGGTCCAGCATGGGGGTGCCGTCGATAACGCCCACGGATATCGCGGAGATCGAGTCGGTGAGGACCTTGGCGGAGGGCTTGAGGATGCCCTGCTCCTTCGCCCAGGTCACCGCGTCGGCGAGGGCCACGTAGGCGCCCGTGATCGCCGCGGTGCGGGTGCCGCCGTCGGCGCGCAGGACGTCGCAGTCCAGGACGATGGTGTTCTCGCCGAGCGCGGACACGTCGACGATGCCGCGCAGGGAACGGCCAATGAGGCGCGAGATCTCCTGGGTGCGGCCGCCGACCTTGCCCTTGACGGACTCGCGGGAGGAGCGCTGCTCGGTTGCGCGCGGGAGCATCGAGTACTCGCCGGTCACCCAGCCCTCGCCGGAGTCACGCTTCCAACGCGGAACGCCCTCAGTGAAAGAGGCGACACACAGGACGCGGGTGTTACCGAACTCGATGAGGACGGAGCCCTCACCGGTGCCCGACCAACCGCGGGTAATGGAGACGGGACGGAGCTGGGACGGGGTGCGCCCATCGGCGCGCAGGGGAGTATGTGTCATAGTGCCTAGGGTAGCCCACCGCGTTACCGTGGAGTTATGAGTCTTGATCTACCTCTCGTCCGCGGTCACGTCGACCCGGCCGTCGCGCTGCGTGAATCCGTGGCTCCCGCGGCTCTGGTGCGCGCCGGTGAGGCCGATGTCATCGTCGTCGACCCGTCCGGCTTCGTCCTTCTCGACGAGGCCGGGGCGTCGTCCTCGGACACCCCTGTCCTGCGACGGATGGTTGGGGACGAGGTCACGCGTGCGCTCGAGGGGGCCACGGCCTCGTTCATCGGGGTGGCGGGCGGCCGCTCCGTCGTCGCGATTGAGGCGAGCCGGGACGAGGCGTGGGGCCGCTGGGAGCACCTGCGCGCGGTCGGGTGGCAGCTCAACGGCGACGACGCGGCCCTGGCGCTGACCGCGCTCGCGCTTGCGGGCTGGCACGCTAACTATCGCTTCTGCCCGCGCTGCGGTGCGCCGGTGCGGCTGGTGTCCGGCGGGTGGGCAGCGCGATGTGAGACGTGCGACCGCCTTGAATACCCGCGCCAGGACCCGGCCATCATCGTCCTCGTCCAGGATCATGATGGCCGCGTCCTCCTGGCGCACAACGCGCTGTGGCGGCCCGGCTTCGTGTCGATCATCGCCGGCTACGTCGAGGCCGGGGAATCCCCGGACGTGACGGTTGCCCGCGAGGTCGCCGAGGAGGTTGGCGTCGAGATTGAGACGCCCACCTATGTCGCGACGCAGCCGTGGCCCTTCGGGCGTTCGCAGATGATGGGCTACCGGGCTCGCACCGTCTCGCCGCGCCCGACCCCGCAGGCGGACGGCGTGGAAATCGAGTGGGCGCGCTTCTACAGCCGCGACGAGCTGAGGCGCGCGCTTGAATCTGGGGAGATCAGTGCCTCCGGTCGCGCCTCGATCGCGTACGCGCTGCTTCGGGAATGGTACGGCGGCGATCTGCCGAGCGGCCCGGACGGCGCGGGACGCAACTGAGGGTGGGCGATGGAACAATGGGGACCATGAACCCCGAGGAACTGCTGGACGCCCTGGACCCCGATCAGCGCGCCGTCGCGACGCAGGTGGCCGGCCCGCTCGCTGTCCTGGCGGGCGCGGGCACCGGCAAGACCCGCGCGATTACGTACCGCATCGCGTACGGGGCGGCCGTCGGCGCCTTCGACCCGTCCAACGTGCTCGCCGTGACCTTCACGCAGCGCGCGGCCTTCGAAATGCGTCACCGCCTGGCCCAGCTGGGGGTCCCGAAGGCTCAGGCGCGCACCTTCCACTCCGCTGCACTACGCCAGCTGCGCCATTTTTGGCCCACCGTCGTGGGTGGTCCGCTGCCCGACGTCATCCCGCACAAGGCATCCCTCGTCGCGGCCTCCGCCGCGCGCCTGGGGATCACGATCGACCGCACGAACGTGCGTGACATCGCGGCCGAGGTCGAATGGGCGAAGGTGTCGATGATCGACGCCGCGCACTACGCCTC
>CAUTGT010000082.1:0-5744 GCA_963537735.1 uncultured Actinomycetaceae bacterium
TCGATCGTCAGCTTGTAGCGGCCCGCGGGCAGCTCCTTGCCATCCTTGTCGAAGCCGTCGAAGACCGGGTTGTTGCCTTCCTGGCTTTCGATCGGCTCTACCTTGCTGGCGTGGTAGTTGAACAGGGACTTGCGGGCGCGCTCGAAGGTGTACTCGCGCACGACCTCGCCGGCCTCGTTCGTGTAGGTGTAGGTCACCTTCGGGGAGTTACGCAGCAGACAGGTGCGCGGCAGGATGCGCGAGGGGGCCTCGGGCAGCGCGGAGCGGGACATGATGAAGTACGCGGGATCGACCGCGCGCACGTCGTCGATTTCCTGTCCGGCGAGGGGGTTCAGGGCACCCAGGGGCACCTCGGTCGAGGGGTTCATGAGGGTCGAGGAGCAGGCGTGCGCGGTGCTCGTCGTTCCGTCGTACCACTTGCCATCGAAGACGGCGGGCGCGCCCCAGGAGCCGTAGAAGCCCACGTAGGGGACGGTCAGGTCGGGCTGACCGTCGGCGCTGGTGAAGGTGACGGCGCCGTCGATGAACGTGCCCTTGGGCGCGTTCTCATTCGCGTACGAGGCGAAGGCGGAGCCCGGGGTCACGGTGACGGTCACGGTCGCGGTGCCCTTGGCGGGCACGGTCACCGAGTCAGCGGAGTACGTCAGGTCGATACCCTGCCCCACCCAATTCTTGGAGTGCTCGGTGAAGAGGCCACCCTCGACGATCTCGGAGAGCGCCTGGCCACCCAGGGTGTACGTGTGGGCGGTGTCGGAGACGTTCGTCAGGGTGACCTGGAAAGTCCATCCGTTCGTGCCCTCACCCAGGTCAGCCTTGGGGCGCCACGGGTTTTCTGCGCCCGCGACGCTCGGGTAGACGGTCGTGGTCGTGGCCGCGAGCGCGTCCACCTGGCCAGCGCCCACGCGGCGCGGCGAGTAGTAGGTGCCGTCGTTCTGGTCGATGTCGAGCAGCGGGTGGGCGGTGCCCATCATGAGGGTGGTGACGATCGCGGCCTTGTCCGCCTCCGACAGGCCAGCGAATGCCGGGTCGTCGTTCACACGCTGGCGCACGAGGGCGGCGATGCCCGCGACCTGCGGGGTCGCCATGGACGTGCCCGACATGGACCGGTAGGTGTTACCCAGGACGGCGGCGACGATGTTGCCACCGGGGGCAGCGATCTCAGGCTTGAGCTTCAGGTCGGGGGTGACGCCCCACGAGGTGAAGTCGGAGACCGACGGGTTGGTCGAGGCAAGCTTGAGGCCCGCGTGCGGGTTCGAGATGGTGATGGAGCCGGTCTCGGAGGCCTTGATGGCCTCGATGAGGGTGTCCTTCTCCTTCTTCGTGATGGTCACGGTCGGCATCGTGTGGGTGGCCTCAATCGTTGCCACGTAGGGATTTTCGGCCGTCTCGGAGTCGCCGATGATGAGGGCGGCGGGCTTGGAGGTCAGCTGGGTGAGGCCCTTGACCTTGGCCTCGTGGGTCATGTCCGCGCCCGTCGCGCTGTCGGAGCCGCCACGGTCTTCGAGGACGATGACCTGAGAGAGGTCACCGGGGTGCTCGGCGACGAGCTTCTCGAGTGCGGCCGCGTCACCGATGCCCGCGTAGACGAGGGTGTAGGTGCCCTCGGGGATGTCGAGGAGGCTCGGCACGACGGCGTCCTTGAGGCCGCGCGACTTCTTGTAGACAACCTGGCGCTCCCCCACCGTCAGGTAGGGCAGTGCGTCCTGGTTGTTGACCGAGGCGACCGCCAGGGTCGAGCTGTAGGACCCGGGCTCGGAGACTGTGCCAGCGTCGGGATCGGAGGCGTAGGGCTTGTTCTTGCCGCTGTAGTTGGAGTACGCGCTCGAGTAGGAGTTGCCCGCGGCGGCATTCACCGTCACGCCGGCGTTGGCGAGGTTCTTGTACACCTCCGCGTACATGGTTCCGGCCTCGGTTCCCATGCCCGCGTCCTCGCCGAGGGAGAGGTTGATCGAGTCGGGCTTGATGACGACCGCGTCGTCGAGGGCCGCCAGGACCGTGTTGTCGGGGATCGACCCATCCTTGTCAGCGGCGACCTTCGCGACGATGATCTGCGCGTGGGGCGCGGTGCCCTGCAGATCGGCAGCATTGGCGGCGGCGATCGCGGCGACGTGGGTACCGTGCGACAGGTCCTTGGTGGACTTGGGCAGCACGTCCGCATCGTTGTCCGCGTAGTCGAAGACGAAGGGGATCTTGCTGTTGAGGTAGGCGCCGGTCTTTCCGTGCGGCAGCTTGCCGACGAGGGCCTCGACGTCCTTCTGGCTCAGGCGCACGTCGACGCCATCCATGGAGCCGGAGAACGCCTGGTGGGTAGCCTCGATACCCGTGTCGATGACCTCGACGACCTGACGATCACCCTTCTGGGCGGTCTGGTTGGCGCGCGTCATCTCCAGGGAGGAGGCGTTTTGCAGGGCAGGATCCACGGCCTCGACGCCCAGTGCGCCCGCGTCACCCTCGACGACCATGGGCTTGTGGTGGCGCTCGATGAACGCAGCTTTGACGCCCTCGGTCGCCTTGATGGCGCCCAGAGACGAGGCCGGGGCCTGGATCGCGAAACCGTCGAGGGCGTGCGTGTAGTCGCGCACGTCGGTGATGTCCGCACCGGGGACCACTGCCTCGACCGAGGTTTCGATGCGTTCCTTGACGGTCTCGTGCTTGGTGGAGGACGACAGGCCGAAGATCCGCTGATACCACGGGATACCGACCGAGCCATCTTCGAGCTGGACGATGATCGTCGTCGGGGTATCGTCGGTGGGGACGCTCTCGGGGGTGGTGGTCGGGTTCTCGGCCCCGGCCTCGTCGGCGGCACCCGACTGCGGGGCGCCAGACTGGGCGTCGACGGACGAGGCGGGGGCTGCGGCGCCCGACTGGCTTTCCTCTTGCGGGTTAGCTGCGAAAGCCGCCGGGGTGGTCACGGCGGTCATGGCAAGGGTGCCCGCGGTTAGCAGCACCAGTGCCGATGTTGTGCGATGGGACATCTATGGCTCACTTGGTTGACGTCTGGGTCATGGGTGTGGCCGCGGATACGGCATAACCCAGCGTCTAGGGTAGGGTTACCTATCCTTACCGCAAAGCCTCATCGCGTTTTCTTCTCGCTATGCGTCAAGGTCTTTACCCGATCACTTTTTCGACGTAAACTAACCCCTCTTAGCACTACCTTAGTAACAATAGCTGCGCTTTATTTTGACTGATTGGCGCAGGTACGACAAACCCGCCAGCGAGGCCTCGAGTGAGCCTCTCCTGGCGGGTTGTCATTCGCGCGCGTCGTGGCACGCGGCGCGGGTCAGAGAATAACCGCGGTGCCCGTCGCGATGGCGGCGAGCATGCCGTTGTTGGTGCCGGCGGTGAAGTAGTCGACCTTCACACCGATGACCGCGTTGGCGCCCATGGCCTGGGCGCGGGCGCACATTTCGTTGACGGCGGTTGCGGAGGCGCCGCCGATCTCTTCCTCGTACTGGGAGGCGCGGCCACCGAACATATTGGACAGGTTCGCACCGAAGTCCTTGAACATGTTGACGCCGGAGATCGCCTCGCCGGAGACCATGCCGATGTACTGCTTGACGGGAGCACCCTCAACGATCGGGGTCGTCACAACGAGCATCATTCACTCCTTCATAGGGGGGTTAACGTGGCAACACTACCCGCGATCCCGCGCGGTGGCTAGTAGGCGCTCATCAGCTGATTGAACTCAGCCACTCCCCACCACCGTTTCAGCACCGAAGCGAGCACCTTCGAGCCACCTCGGCGCTACCATTCCATTCATCAATCCCATCCGGGCGCAGCGACGCACCCGGCGACTTGCGCGGAGCGATGCCATGAAGATGCACGTCTACGGGCCTTGCGGGCAGGACTGCCCCACCGTCCTCATCATTCACCCGATGCTGTCCTCGGCCTCGAGCATGAAGGCCGCGCTCTGCGATCACATGGGCTCCGGCCTGCGGTTCCTCGTGCCGGACCTGTCGGCCCACGGGGACGAGGCCTCGGCCCCCTACGTGTCGGCGGCGGAGGAGGCGGCGTCGATCCACGAGTGGCTGGCGTCCCGCGGCTTGTCGCGTCTGTCTCTGGGTTTTGGGGCGTCGCTCGGCGGGGTGATCCTGTTCGAACTGCTCCGTTTCCCGGACCTCTCGTTTGATCGGCTGTTCATTGAAGGCGTGAGCTTCTACTCGGGCGGCCCCGTGGCCCAAGTCGGCGGCTCCATTCTCAGCCGCGTGATGGTCGCGAAGCACCGGAAGGCTGTCAACGATCCCGAGGCCGGAGCGCGCAAGCTCACGCGCATCTACGGCGAGCAGGCCGCTCACGCGATGGTCGCTAGTTTCGCCGCGATGAGCGAGGAGAGTATCCGCGCGATCGTGCGTGACTGCTCGCATGTCAGGCTGCCACCCCTCTCCCCCACCACCCAGCGGCACTGTACCTTCGCGTACGGGGAGAAAGACTCGGACCTGCGGCTCGCGCGGCGCATGATCCCACGGCTCTATCCGGAGGCCGAGCTGCGCATCTGGCCGGGCTCGGGTCACTGCGAGCACATGAGCCGCGACTCGGTCGCCTACGGGGCGATGCTGCGGAACGTCGCCCTGGGCTCGGCGTCTACTGATCGTTCGTGAAGGAGGCTATCACGCAGGGAATTCGACCTCGCACGACGCGGTAGGTGACGCCCGTGCAGCCCATACGCTCAAAGAAAGCCCGGTAGGACACCGGGTCGAAGTGCTCCTGGAAGTGCACGCCGAATCGGGAGATCACACTCAGGAACATGATGTGCGCCCGCTTCTTGGGAATCACGTAGGTGGGCACGATGATCGTGCCGCCCGGGCGCACGACCCGCTTGAGCTCCTTGAGCGCGTCGCCCGGTTCAGGCAGCAAGTGGACGACGTTGCCCGCCACGACGGCGTCGAACGAGTCATTCGCGTAGCGCAAGTCGGTAATATCCGCCTGCTCGACGGTGACGTTCGAGTGTTTCGCGAGCTTCTTGCGTGCCTGCTTGAGCATCCCCTCGGAATAGTCGGTCGCAACCACACGCGCGCATACGGGGGCGATGGCGGCGCTAATCGCGCCCGTTCCGCACGCACATTCGAGCACGGTGTCACCGGGGCGAATCAGCCGGGCAACGGCACCGCTCGTCCCGTCGTACACCCTCCTGTTAAGCGTATTGACGGCGAGGTCGTAGAGCGGGGCAACTCGATCCCAGAACAATGCTGAACACCTCCGTATTCCCATGCATCGCACGAGGCCGACGCTGCTTCGCGCTGCTGGACATGATACGCCTGCGTGGGAGATGCCGGGGCGGAAAGGGGTTCTGCGTACAGGAACAGAACCACGAAGGCGCACGCGGATAGGTTATGCGGATCCGGATAGGTTAATAACCTATCCGGATGTTCGTAACCTATCCGCGTAGTTACCCCCTGCGTGCCACACCCCCTGCGTGCGACTCGGCCAGAGAGTAACCGCGTCCACAGATTCAGCGAAGGGCTGCCCCTGCGCGTGTCTACACCCGTGGCGCGCGGCGCGCGTGGATGAAGGCACCGACGCTATGGGCACCGAAGCCGAGCAGGCTATAGCCCACCCCGTAGATGAGAGCACTGTCGTTGAGGAACAGGTACATCGGCGCCAGGAAACACACGAAGGGTGCGAGCAGCCACAGGAGGCTGAAGCCCTCCTTCACGCCGTCCCAGGCTCCAAAGACCATTGCCAGGATCGGCAGGATCGCGAGCAGGATCAGGAACACGAGGCTCTTCACGATCTCCATCGAGTCC
>CAUTGT010000083.1:0-5735 GCA_963537735.1 uncultured Actinomycetaceae bacterium
ATGACCTGCTCGCGGCCCGAGGCCACGACCCGCGCGCGGATGACGGCACCACCCGGGGCGGCCTCGTCCTCGTCAATGGGGATACGCACGAGCGCGCCCTCAGCGCCGACCCTGTGCGACGAAAACGTGGACAGGTAGGCGAGCGCCTCGACGAGGTTCGTCTTTCCCTGGCCGTTCGCGCCCACGAGGACCGTGGGGCCCTCGGGCAGCTCGACGACCCCGTGCTTCCAGGAGCGGAAGTCGTCGAGGGCCAGGTGGGAGACGCGCACGTCAGATGCCGAAGCGGATGGGCATCAGCAGGTAGCGGAACTGCGTGACCTCGCCCTCGTCGGCCTTCTTCTGGCCGGTGATGACGGCCGGCTTCGTGGGGTGGGTGAAGCCGAAGCGCACGTAGTCGGTGTCCAGGACCTGCAGGCCGTCGATGAGGAACTGCGGGTTGAACGCGGTCGAGATGTCGTCGCCGCGCAGGGTCGCCTCGATGGCTTCGGAGGCCTGGGCGTTATCGCCCTGGCCGGCCTCGAGGACCAGCTGCCCCTCGGTGAAAGCCAGGCGCACGGAGGTCTTGCGCTCGGCGACCAGCGACATACGCTTGACGGCCTCGAGCAGTGCGTGGCGATCGACGACGGCCTGGATCGGCGTCGTGTCGGGGAAGAGGCGACGCACGGCGGGGTAGTCGCCGTCCATGAGCGTCGAGGTGGTGCGGCGTCCCTGGGCGGTGAAGCCGATAAGGGACGAGGCGCCGGGCTGGGACTCGCCGGACAGGCCGACCTCGACCTTGGCGCCCGAGGTCATCGACTTGGCGACGTCCTGGAGGATGCGGGCCTTGACCAGGGCGACCTCTTCGATCGAGGTGTCGGTGGGCTCCCAATCCAGCTCGCGCATGGCGAGGCGGTAGCGGTCGGTGGCCAGCAGCGTGATCGCCGGGCCATTGATCTCGATGCGCACGCCCGTCAGCAGGGGCAGGGTGTCGTCGCGCGACGCGGCGATCGACACCTGGGACACGGCCTGCGACAGCGTCGAGGAATCGATCGCGCCGACGCCCGTGGGCTGCGCGGGCAGCAGGGGGTACTCGTCGAGGGGCATGACCGCGAGCGTAAAGTGCGAGGAGCCGCAGACCAGGTTCACCTTCTGGCCATCGAGCTCGACGGAGACGGGTTTAGAGGGCAGGGACTTGGAGATGTCGGCCAGCAGACGACCCGACACCAGGACCTCGCCGGCCTCGTCAACGGTGGCGGGGATGTGCGAGTTCGCGGAGACCTCGTAGTCGAAGGAAGACAGGGTCAGCTCGTCGCCTTCAGCCTTGATGCGCACACCGGCCAGGATCGGCGAGGCCGGACGCACGGGGAGCGCGCGGGCGGTCCACGACACGGCTTCGGCCAGAACATCGCGGGCGACGGTGAACTTCATAGCTGCCTCCAAAACACAAAACGGATCGGACACTACTTTACCCACAAGTGTGCCCACGTGGGGCAGGAAATCTGCCTCGCGTGCGCCGTCGCGTAGCATCGGCGGCGCCGTTGTTGTGCGGAGGCCTGTGAAAAAATTTTTATCATTTGACTTTCCCACCATCATAAGGGCTGTGAGTTCTGTGGATAACTCCCTTATGCGGCGGAATTTCAATCAAATAACTGTGCTGTCATTATGGGACGAGGCTGTGGATTCGTCACGTCGTCCTGTGCACGAAGCAAATGACAACTTTTTAAGATCCACAGGCATGCACTCTTTCTACACAGCTCCAGCCCGCTCATGCACCCGATGTGCACAACTCCTGTGAATGGGGCGCGGGCGCCGACTTTCGTCAGCGCCCGCGCCATTTTCACGACTCCCTGGCCTTCTGCTTAATCCTGTTTGTAAGCTCCGACACGTGGTTGAAAGTCTCGCGCTTCTCCTTCATGAGCTTGGAGATCTTCTTGTTCGCGTGCATGACCGTTGTGTGGTCGCGTCCGAATGCCTGTCCAATCTTGGGTAGCGACAGGTCGGTGAGCTCGCGGCACAGATACATGGCGATCTGACGGGCCTCGACGACGTTGTGGCTGCGTTCCGACGAACCCATCTGCTCGATTGTCACGCCGAAGTAAACGGCGCACTGGCTCATGATGAGGCTGACGGTGATCTCGTTGTCGTCCGGGTTGGACACGAAGTCCTTGAGCATCATCTGCGCGAGGTTCAAGTCAATGCGCTCCTGGTACAGCGACGCCCATGCGCCGATGCGCACGAGAGCACCCTCCAGCTCACGGATGTTGGAGGAGATGCGCGAGGCCACGTACTCGAACACCTCAGGGGTGACCTCGAGGCCCTCGGCGTCCGCCTTCTTATGCAGGATCGCGATGCGGGTCTCCAGGTCCGGCGGCTGAACGTCGACGAGCAGGCCCGAGGAGAAGCGCGACCGCATGCGGTCCTCGAAGCCCTTGAGCTGGGCCGGGGGCAGGTCGGAGGTGAGGACGATCTGCTTGTTGGCGCTGTGCAGCGCATTAAAGGTATGGAAAAAGCCTTCGACGGTCTGTTCCTTGTCGCCGATGAACTGGATGTCGTCGATGAGGAGGATGTCGAGCTCGCGGTAGCGGCGGTGGAAGGCCTCGACCTGGGAGTTGTCCGTCTTATTGAGGCGAATCGCGTTGATGAACTCGTTCGTGAACTCTTCGGAGTTGACGTAGCGGACCTTCAGGTGGGGCATCATCGACAGGGCGTTGTGGCCGATGGCCTGCAGGAGGTGCGTCTTGCCCAGTCCGGAATCGCCGTAGATAAAGAGGGGATTGAACGCGGTGCCCGGGGTTTCCGAGGCGGCCAGCGCGGCGGCGTGCGCGAAACGGTTCGACGGGCCGATGACGAAGGTGTCGAAGGTGAACTTGGGGTTCAGGTGGGTCGGACCGGAGTCGGTGGGCGCGGTGACGAGGGCGGGGGAGTGGTGCTCCTCCGGTGCTTCAATCGACGAGGCCGGGGCCGCCGCGGGTGCGGCCGGCGCGGCGGGGGTCGGCTCCTCCTCGTCCTCTTCGTCCGTAATGACCTCGAGCGTGGGATCGACGGTGATGGCGATGCGTACGGTGCGGCCCAGGTGCACGGACAGGGCGGTTGTCAGCTTCGACTGTGCCTTGTCTTCGATCCACTGCTTGGTGAAATCGTTGGGGACGGCGAGCAGAATCGTTCCTTCGATGTCTCCGAGGGGGCGAGCGGAGCGCAGCATCGACGTGGCGACGGGCCCCAGCTCATCGGTGGGGACTGCGTCTAGGGCCGCAGCCCATGCGCGTGTGAGGGAATCCGACTCCACGGCAACCTCCGGTCACAAATACTGGTGAGTTCGGTCACGACTTCTCGGTGATGTGCGTGACGCTCGTACATTGTCGCAGTGTAGTCCGCGCACATGTTATGCACAGACTGGGGATGAACCTGTGGAGAACTATCACAGAATCACAGCTTTGTAGTTACAACTTTGGGTCCGCAGCAGCATGCGGAAAGTAAAAATACGCACAGCCTGTGGATAACTCCCGTCATCCACCCTTTGTGGACGGAAGAAATTCACAGTGATTTGCACAGCTGTGGATACTGTGTGTGACGCGGTGGGTAACGTTGCCGCGTTGACGTGTGGCCCCAATCCGCTTAGTCTTGGTCTTTGTTTGCGCCCATTTCGGGCGTGCGTCCCTGCTATCGCGCCCCCGTGTGTCGATAGCCCAACCGATAACGAGTGGGAAACCACTCCCCGCCGAGGAGAATTGCCGTGACCACCAAGCGGACCTTCCAGCCCAACAACCGTCGTCGTTCCAAGACGCACGGCTTCCGTCTGCGCATGTCGACCCGCGCCGGCCGCGCCATTCTGGCTGCCCGCCGTCGCAAGGGCCGCGCCAAGCTGTCCGCCTGAGACACACCGGTGCTGCCGCGCGCGCACCGCATGGTTGACCCAGCGGATTTCACCGCCGCGATCCGACAAGGAACGCGTGCAGGAGATCCGCTGGTCGTCGTCCACGTCCGAGCCGACGAGGAACGCAACAGTCGCCTCGTCGGTTTCGTCGTACCCAAGCGGGAAATCAAGCGCGCCAACGGACGCAACCGCGTCAAGCGGCAGCTGCGCCACCTCATGCGCGAGCGAATCGCCGACCTGCCTGAAGGATCCAGGGTCGTCGTACGGGCCTCATCCAAAGCCCTCGGCGTTCCCTCCAAGGAACTCGGCGAACACCTCGACCGCGCGATGGCGCGAGCGTGGCGCAAGTGGGATGCACGATGACGCTCGCGGGCCGCGCCCTGCGCGCACTCCTGTCCGCACCCATCGTCGCCTACCAGCGCTACATCTCCCCGGCCCTCGGCCCCCGGTGTCGATACGCACCCAGCTGCTCGACCTACGCACTCCAAGCCATCGGAGTCCACGGACCCATCAAGGGATTCATCCTCGCAACCTGGCGGTTGCTGCGATGCAACCCGTGGAGCCACGGGGGAGTGGATCACGTACCAGAGCGTGGACGCTGGAAGCCTGACCCATGGATTCCTCCCGAAGATTGGGCTGGACACGATAACTGGGAACGTCCCGCCCCCATGGGACTGGACCCGGAGCACTACCTGACCGAGCAGCCTGCCACGGCCTCGGACAACTAAGGAACAACGAAACAGCGGCGCTTCTGCGCCACGGCGAAAGCGAAAACTATGTTCGACCTAATTCTCCACCCCTTCGCGTGGGCCCTCGCGTGGCTGTGGGTGTGGATCCACGACTTCCTGGTGCTGCTCGGAATGTCCTCCGGCTCAGGCATGGCGTGGGTCCTGTCCATCGTCCTGCTCACGATCCTCGTGCGCATCGCCATCATCCCGCTGTTCCTCAAGCAGATCCGCTCCTCGCGCGCCATGCAGGCCATCCAGCCTGAGATGCGCAAGATCCAGGAGAAGTACAAGGGCAAGAAGGACCAGGTCAGCCGTCAGAAGATGATGGAAGAGACCCAGGCCCTGCAGCGCAAGCACAAGGTCTCGCCCTTCGCCTCCTGCCTGCCGATGCTCGTGCAGATGCCCGTCCTCTTCGGCATGTACCGCGCGATCATCGCGGTGTCCTCCATCTCCAACGGCACCTACACCTACCGCGGCGAGGCCACCAACCACCTTGGTCCGCTCACCGAGTCCGTCTCCACGGAGATCGTCAACTCCACCGTCTTCGGTGTTCCGCTGTCGCACACGCTGCGCGACTCCTGGGGTCAGCCCGCGATCGTCGCCGTCTTCATCGCCGCGATCGTCCTCATGGTTGTCCTGCAGTTCGTCTCTATGCGCTTGTCCTTCTCGCGCAACATGCCCGACATGGGCGACAACCCGATGGCTCAGTCGCAGCGCTCCATGATGTACGTGATGCCGCTGATGTTCATCTTCTCCGGCGCGTTCTTCCAGATGGGCGTCGTCATCTACACCGTGACCGCCTCCTTCTGGGCCCTCGGCCAGTCCTTCTGGACCATCAAGGTCATGCCGACCCCCGGCTCCCCTGCCTACGCCGACCTTCTGGAGTCTCGCGAGTCCGCCTACCAGGAATGGGCCAAGCCGTTCTTCCAGAACTACGACCGTGAGCGCGCCGCCCTGGGCGTCGCCGGCTCCGATCCGCGCATCGACGAGCTCAACGAGCGCACGCTCGCCGAGCTTCGCTCCAAGGCCAAGAAGCAGCGCGTTGCCTCGAACTTCCCCGCCGAGATGACCGCGGGCGAGATCGTCACCGTCTACCGCAACCTGGCCACCCAGAAGTGGACGACCCTGCCCGACGAGCAGTGGATGCACGGCCT
>CAUTGT010000084.1:0-5719 GCA_963537735.1 uncultured Actinomycetaceae bacterium
CCAAACACCGATAGGCTTGAATCGTGAAGGTTCTTCTCGTTGGTAACGGGGGTCGCGAACACGCGATCGCCCGTGCGCTTGTACGAACGTCCACCGCCGAGCACCCTGTTGAGCTTGTCGTCCAGGCGGGTAATCCCGCGCTGGAGCAGCTGGGTCGCTCCCTGACCATGGATCCCCTGGATCCGAAGGACGTCGTCCGTCGCGCCACTTCTGAGAACGTCGACCTCGTGGTCGTCGGTCCCGAGGCTCCGCTTGTCGCGGGTGTCGCGGATGCGGTCCTGGACTACGGGATCCCCGTGTTTGGCCCGACGAAGGACGCGGCGCGCCTCGAGGCCTCCAAGTCTTTCGCGAAGCAGGTCATGGCCGATGCAGGCGTGGCCACGGCTCGCGCCTTCACGTGCACCACGATGGACGAGGTCGAGGCCGCGTTCGACGACCTGGGTGCCCCCTACGTCGTGAAGGATGATGCGCTCGCCGCCGGCAAGGGTGTCGTCGTGACCACCGACCGCGCCCAGGCCTCGGAGCATGCGCGTGCCTGCCTGTCGCGTGACGGGGGAGCGGTCGTCATCGAGGACTACCTCGACGGCCCCGAGGTCTCCCTGTTCTGCTTCGCAGACGGCGCCACCGTCGTGCCGCTGCAGCCCGCGCAGGACTTCAAGCGCGTGGGCGACGGCAACGAGGGTCCGAACACGGGCGGCATGGGTGCCTACAGCCCCCTCCCGTGGCTCCCCGAAGAGGCCACGCAGCGCATCGTCGACGAGGTGGCCCAGCCCGTCATCACCGAGATGGCGCGTCGCGGCACCCCGTTCCGCGGCCTCCTGTACTGCGGCCTCGCGATGACCTCGAAGGGCATCCGCGTCGTCGAGTTCAACGTGCGTTTCGGTGACCCGGAGACCCAGGCGGTCCTCGAGCGCCTCGACTCCCCGCTGGCCCCCGTCCTGTACGCGGCCGCGACCGGCACTCTGGCGAAGGTCCCCGCACCCGTGTGGAGCACCGACGCCGCCGTCACGGTCGTCATGGCCTCGGGCGGCTACCCGGGCCCCACGGATACCGGACATGAGATCACCGGTATCGAAGCGGCCGAGGAGCTCGACGGCGTCCACGTCATCCACGCCGGCACCTCCGAGGAGATCACCGATGACCCGACCGACGTCGCGGCCGGATGCTGCGGCTTCGAACCGACCTACGCGCTGGTGAACTCCGGCGGCCGAGTCCTCGACGTCGTCGCCCGCGCGGCCACGCTCGACGAGGCCCGCGCCCTGGCCTACCGGGGCGTCGACCTCATCCACTTCGACGGGGAACACCACCGCAGCGACATCGCGACGTGGCCCGCCGACCTGGTCGTCACCCTCGACTGAGAACCCCTGAGGAGCATCATGACCGCCACCCTCCACGGCTGGACCCCGCTGAGCGCGGGCAAGGTTCGCGACATCTACGCTCCCGACGAGGCCGTGGTCGGCCCCGCGCCGCAGACCGCCACCCCGACGGGCCGCCCGCGCCACGCGAAGGTGGGACCGGAGGCGCTCCTCATGGTGACCTCGGATCGCATCAGCGCCTACGACTACGTGCTGCCCACGCTGATCCCCGGCAAGGGCGCGGTCCTCAACCAGCTTGCCATCTGGTGGATGGGCCAGCTGCGTCCCCTCGTGGAAAACCACCTGCTGGCCGTCGGCACGAAGGCGCCGGCCGAGGCCTCGCGCGCCCTGGAGGGCGCCCAGCCCACGCGCTTCACGGTTCCCGCCGAGGTGGACGGGCGCGCGGTCGTGTGCCGCAGCCTGCACATGATCCCCATCGAGTGCGTCGTGCGCGGCTACCTGACCGGCTCCGGCCTGGCCGAGTACCGCGAGTCCGGCTCCGTGTGCGGCATCAAGCTGCCCGAGGGCCTGACCGAGGCCTCGCGCCTCGAGGAGCCGATCTTCACGCCCGCCGCGAAGGCCGAGCTGGGCGAGCACGACGAGAACATCACCTTCGAGCAGACCGTCGAGCGCATCGGCGAGGAGCTCGCGACCGCGATCCGCGACCTGTCGATCGCCCTGTACCGGGCCGCCCGCGACATCGCCGCGCAGCGTGGCATCATCATCGCGGACACCAAGTTCGAGTTCGGCATCGACGTGACCACGGGTGCGCTCGTGCTCGCGGACGAGATCCTCACGCCGGACTCCTCCCGATTCTGGCCGGCCGACCAGTGGGTGGAGGGTCAGGTCGCGCCCAGCTTCGACAAGCAGTACGTGCGCGACTGGCTGGTCTCCGAGCAGTCCGGCTGGGACCGCTCCTCGGGCGCCAACCCGCCCGCGCTGCCCGAATCCGTGGCAGCTGCGACCGCCGCGCGCTACGTCGAGGCCTACCGCCGACTCACCGGGTCGGACCCCATCCTGTAAACAGACTTGCCCGCCGGGCAAGATGCACGGCGGGATCCTCACCAACAACACAAGGAGGAACGCCGTGGGGCGAATCATCGTGGAAGTGATGCCGAAGCCGGAGATCCTGGATCCCCAGGGTAAGGCTGTCGGTTCGGCGCTGCCCAGGCTCGGAATCACGAGCTTTACGGCCGTGCGCCAGGGTAAGTGCTTCCACCTGAGCGTGGACGGTCCCGTTACCGACGAGCTCCTGGAGCAGGCCCGCAAGGCCGCCGAAGAGGTCCTGTCCAACCCGATCATCGAGGACGTCGTGCGCGTCGAGGCCATCGACGAGGCCGACGCCCGTTACGCGGGAGGCGTGCAGTGACCCGCGTCGGAGTCGTCACCTTCCCCGGCACGCTCGACGACCGCGACGCCGCCCGCGCGGTTGAGATCGCGGGCGCGCAGGCCGTGTCCCTGTGGCACAAGGACGCCGACCTGCACGGTGTCGACGCCGTCGTCATCCCCGGTGGCTTCTCCTACGGCGACTACCTGCGCTGCGGTGCGATCGCGGCAACCGCTCCCGTCATGAGCGAAATCGTGCGCGAGGCCGGACGAGGCCTGCCCGTCCTGGGCATCTGCAACGGCTTCCAGGTCCTGTGCGAGTCGCACCTGCTGCCCGGAGCGCTCATCCGCAACGACCACCAGAAGTTCCTGTGCCGCGACCAGGTGCTGCGCATCGAGAACGCGGACACCGCGTGGACGCGCGCCTACAGCGCCGGCGACACCATCACGGTTCCCCTCAAGAATGGCGAAGGCAACTTCCAGGCGTCCCCCGCCGAGCTCGAACGGCTCGAGGGCGAAGGACGCGTCGTGTTCCGCTACGTCGACTTCAACCCCAACGGCTCCGCCAACGACATCGCGGGCGTCACCAACGCCGCGGGCAACGTCGTTGGCCTCATGCCCCACCCCGAGCACGCGACCGAGGCCGGCTTCGGCCCGCTCTCCCTCGGCCCCGACGGCGCCAGCCACCACGGCGGCACCGACGGCCTGGGCATCTTCCGTTCCGTCCTCGCATCCCTCGTCGGCTGACGATGCCACCGCGCCCTCGCGCGTGAGGGTGCCCCGGCCTCGTCCCAGACCTTTCGAATGGAAACACGAATGACCTCCGAAAACACCCGCGAGCTGCCCGACACCGTCGAGAACGCCGCCGCGACCCCCGGCCAGGACATGCCCTGGAAGGAACTCGGCCTCAAAGAGGACGAATACCAGCGCATCTGCGACATCCTCGGGCGCCGACCCACCAACGCCGAGCTCGCCATGTACTCCGTCATGTGGTCCGAGCACTGCTCCTACAAGTCCTCCAAGAAGCACCTCGCCGAGCAGTTCGGCGCGCGCACGACCGACGCCATGAGGAAGAACCTCCTCGTCGGCATGGGCCAGAACGCCGGCGTCGTCGACATCGGCGGCGGCTGGGCCGTCACCTTCAAGGTCGAGTCCCACAACCACCCGTCCTTCGTCGAGCCCTACCAGGGTGCGGCCACCGGCGTGGGCGGCATCGTCCGCGACATCATCTCCATGGGTGCGCGCCCGATCGCCGTCATGGACCAGCTGCGCTTCGGCGCCGTCGACCACCCCGACACTGCGCGCGTCGTCCACGGCGTCGTCTCCGGCGTCGGCGGCTACGGCAACTGCCTGGGCCTGCCCAACATCGGCGGCGAAACCGAGTTCGACCCCTCCTACCAGGGCAACCCCCTCGTCAACGCGCTGTGCATCGGCAAACTGCGCCACGACGACATCCACCTGGCCAACGCGACCGGCGAAGGCAACCTCGTCGTCCTCTTCGGCGCGCGCACCGGCGGCGACGGTATCGGTGGCGCCTCCATCCTCGCCTCCGAGACCTTCGAAGACGGCATGCCCGCCAAGCGCCCCTCCGTCCAGGTGGGCGACCCCTTCATGGAGAAGGTCCTCATCGAGTGTTGCCTCGACCTGTTCGAGGCCGGCGTCGTCCAGGGCATCCAGGACCTCGGCGCCGCGGGCATCTCGTGCGCGACCTCCGAGCTGGCCTCCAACGGCGACTCCGGCATGCACGTGGACCTCGAGAACGTGCTCCTGCGCGACCCCACGCTCACCGCGGGCGAGATCCTCATGAGCGAGTCCCAGGAACGCATGATGGCGATCGTGACACCCGAGGATCGCGAGCGCTTCTTCGAGATCATCGACAAGTGGGACGTCGAGGCCGCGGTCATCGGTCACCTGACCGGCGACGGACGCCTGACGATCGACCACCACGGTCACCGCATCGTCGACGTCGACCCGAAGACCGTCGCACACGAGGGCCCCGTCTACGACCGCCCCTACGCTCGCCCCGCGTGGCAGGACGAGCTGCAGGCCGCCACCTCCGAGTCGCTTGCCCGTCCCGCAACGCGCGAGGAACTCATCGCCGACGTGCGCGCCGTGCTCTCCGACGTCAACCAGGCCTCCAAGGCGTGGGTCACCGACCAGTACGACCGCTACGTGCAGGGCAACACCGCCCTCGCCCAGCCCGACGACGCGGGCGTCATCCGCATCGACGAGGAAAGTGGCCTGGGTGTCGCGCTCTCCACGGACGCGAACGGCTGGTACACGAAGCTCGACCCGGCAGCGGGAGCCCGCCAGGCCCTCGCCGAGTCCTACCGTAACGTTGCCGTCGTCGGCGCCGAGCCCGTCGCCATCACGGACTGCCTGAACTTCGGCAACCCCGAAGACACGGACGCCATGTGGCAGCTGGTGACCGCCATGACCGCGCTCGCGGACGGCTGCATCGAGCTCGAGATCCCCGTGACCGGCGGCAACGTGTCGCTGTACAACTCGTCCGGCACCGAGAAGGGCCTGCCGAACTCGTCGATCAACCCGACGCCCGTCATCGGCATGCTCGGCATCCTTCCCGACGTCACGCGCGCCAACCCCTCCGGATTCACCGAAGAGGGCCTCGCCGTCATCCTTCTGGGCACCACCCGCGAGGAGTTCGACGGGTCCGCGTGGGCGCGCATCGCCCGCTCGCACCTTGGTGGCCTGCCGCCCGAGGTCGACCTGAAGGCCGAGGTCGCCCTCGGTAACGTCGTGCGCGCGCTGAGCGCCGCGGACGGCCCCGACGGCCGACCCCTCGTGCGCGCCGCACACGACCTGTCGAACGGCGGCCTCGTGCAGTCCCTCGTGGATTCCGCGCTGCGCTTCGGAATCGGCGGCGTCTTCGATGTGGCCGGGGCTGCCCGCCGCGACTGCGTCGGCGACCACGAGATGCTCCTGTCCGAGTCCCAGGCCCGCGCCTTCGTCGCGGTGCCCGAGGCGGCCGTCAAGGCCGTGTTCGCGGCCGCCGAGGCCGAGGGCGTGGACGCCGTGCG
>CAUTGT010000085.1:0-5681 GCA_963537735.1 uncultured Actinomycetaceae bacterium
GGCCTCGTCGTTCCCGCACGCGCCATCACGCGCGATGTCACACCCGTTTTCGAACTCGTTCACGGATCCCACCCTAGCGGCACCGTAGAATGGAGGCATGACTGCCCTGACACACGAACCCACGCCACTGACCGATCTGCCTCCCGTCACCGCATGGCTCTCCGACATGGACGGCGTCCTGGTCAAGGAGAATCGGGCTCTTCCGGGCGCGAACGAGTTCCTCTCCGCTCTGCGCGAGAAGAACATCCCCTTCCTGGTCCTCACCAACAATTCGGTGTTCACGAACCGCGACCTGTCCGCGCGCCTGGCGAACTCCGGTCTGGACATCCCCGAGGGCAACATCTGGACCTCCGCGAACGCGACGGCCGCGTTCCTGCACCAGCAGTCGCCCGGCTCGACCGCCTACGTGATTGGCGAGGCCGGCCTGACCACCGCGATCCACTCCGCGGGATACGTGATGACGGAGATCGACCCCGAGTTCGTGGTGCTCGGCGAGGTGCGTTCCTACGACTTCCATGCGCTGACCCACGCGATCCGCCTCATCGAGGCCGGAGCGAAGTTCATCGCGACCAACCCCGACGTGTCGGGCCCCTCCGACGAGGGCACCCTGCCCGCGTGCGGCGCCATCGCTGCGATGATCACGGCGGCGACCGGACAGAAGCCCTACTTCGTGGGCAAGCCGAACCCCGTCATGATCCGCGCCGGCCTGAACAAGATCGGCGCACACTCCGAAAGCGCCGCGATGGTCGGCGACCGCATGGACACGGACGTGCGCGCGGGCGTCGAGGCCGGCCTGCGCACCCACCTGGTCCTGTCGGGCTCCACGGCCCGCGAGGACATCAGCAATTTCCCGTTCCGCCCCTTCGGCATCCACGAGGGCATCGGCGATCTCATCGAGCTCGTCGAGGCGGCGCACTGACCCACACCGATCCGGAAGGAACACCCATGACCAACGATTCCCACAAGGCGCGCCTGGCTGCCCTCGTCCAGGAACTCTCCGTCATCCACGAAAAGGTGACCCTGGCGTCAGGGCGCGAGTCCGACTTCTATGTCGACATGCGCCGCTCGACCCTGCACCATGAGGCCGCTCCTCTCATCGGCCACGTCATGCTGGACCTCCTGGAGGAGTCCGGATTCGCGGTGGGCGAGGAGTACGTGGCTGTCGGCGGCCTGACGATGGGCGCGGACCCCGTCGCCACCGCGATGATGCACGCCGCCGCGTCGCGCGGCCTGGACCTGGACGCGTTCGTCGTGCGTAAGGCCGCGAAGGATCACGGCATGAAGCGCCGCATCGAGGGCCCGGACGTCGTGGGCAAGAACGTCGTCGTCCTCGAGGACACGTCCACGACCGGCGGCTCCCCGCTGGAGGCCGCGCTCACCCTGCGCGAGGCCGGCGCGAACGTCGTCGCCGTCGCGGTGATCGTCGACCGCGCGACGGGCGCGAAGGAGCGCATCGAGGCCGAGGGCTTCCCGTACTTCTACGCGCTGGGCTTGGAGGACATCGGCCTGGCGTGATTCTCGCTTCTTTCTGACGAGGCCGGGGCCGGGTTCCGCGTGAACCTGGCCCCGGCCTCATGTGAGTGCGTGCGCCCTTACATGTGGGGGACGGATCGCATGGCGCGCGCGGTCACCCAGCGCGGGGCCAGCTTCATGGCACCCATGGCGACCTTGTAGGGGATGGTGGGGGTGACCTGAACGCGGCCCGCACGCACGGCGTCGAGGGCCTCTGTGACGACCTGTTCGGGGCTGGCCATGAGCCAGGAGGGGGTCGAACGCATATCGACACCCGCGCGCTCGAAGAAGGGGGTATCGACGGGGCCGGGGCACACGACCGTGGCGGTGATGCCGGAGCCCTTGAGCTCGGCGGCGAGGCCCTCGGTGAAGGCGACGACCCAGGCCTTGTGGGCAGAGTAGGTGCCCGCACCCGTGCGCGAGGCGACGGAGCCAACGTTGAGGATGGCGCCGCGTCCGCGCGAGCGCATGGAGATGCCTGCGTGGTGGGCCAGGGTCATGACGGCGCGGACCATGACGTTCAGGCCGTTGATCTCGTTCTCGAGGCTGTTGTCCAGGAATTCGGTTCCCAGTCCGAAGCCGGCGTTGTTGACGAGGAGGTCAACCGGCGCCAGGTCGGTCTTCTCGCGATCTGCGGGTCCTCCCACGTCGAGGCGGGCGCCGACGCGCGCGCAGCCGGAGTCGGTGGACAGGTCCGCGACGATCACCTCAGCGCGCACGCCGGCAACGTTCGCGAGCGAGTCCGCGAGCGCGCGCAGGGCGTCTTCGCTGCGCGCGACGAGCACCAGGTCGTGGCCCGCGGCGGCCAGTTGCCAACAGAATTCTTCACCAATGCCGGAGGTCGCTCCGGTGACCAGCGCTGTTCCCATGGGGGAAGTCTAGCGCTGCAGGGTGCGCGCAGCACGAAGCCGGGGCGGGAACGCGTGCGCGTCCCGCCCCGGCTTGGCGTGTCATCGGGTCCGGATCAGGTATCCGGCTCCACCACCGGCGAGGGCCGCCGGGATGACGAGGAGGACGAGCCAGTAGGGGCTCCATCCACCTGTGCGGCTGCTCTCTGTGGCCGCGGCGATCGGCATAGCGCCCGCCGCGTCGGCCGTCCCGTTCTCGGGGGCGGACACGCTACCACTCTGCACCGCCTCGCCGCTGGGCGCTCCACTCTGGGGAGCGGCCGAGGGGCTCGCGGACGGGGTGGCCGCGGGGGCGGCCTTCGGGGCGCTCACGGGTGCCGAGCTGGCCGCGCCGCTCGTCCCACTTGTCGCTCCGTTGCTGCGGGCAGCCGGGGCGCCAGTCGCGCTACCACCGGTCACCGCGGGGGCTGCAGTGCGAGTCGCGCCGGACGAGGCCGGGGTACCTACGTTGGTCGCGGGTGCTGCGGGCACTCGAACCGGACCGCCACTGGGCGCGGGAGCCGGGAAGGGGCGCGGCATGGGTGCCGGGTCCTCGCTCGGGGCCGGGGCGGGTGCGGGATCGGAACTCGGCGCGGGTGCCGGTGCCGGGTTCGCGCTCGGTGCCGGGACCGGAGCGGGATCATTCGTCGGTGCGGGGAACGGCGTCGGCATCGGCGCGGGATCGACGCTCGGAGCGGGCGAAGGAGCGGGTTCCTCGGTCGGCGCCGGTGCAGGATCCGCAGTGGGCGCGGGGGCGGGCTCAGTCGTGGGCGCCGGAGCGGGCTCCGGGTCCGCAGTCGGCGCGGGCGCAGGCGTCGGATCCGGGGTGGGGACCGGCTCCGGCACCGGGGACGGGCCGGGAGACGGCGTCGGAACGGGCTCTTCCTCGACCGGCGCGGGCTGCTCATTGTGGCGTCCGGATCGGACGATCACGGTGAAGGACTGAGGCTCGACGAGGCTGCGCTCACCGCTGCGCGCGCCCACCTCGATGCGGTAGGTACCGGGTGCGCTGAAGACCCAGTTGCCGTGCATGTGCGTCGCTTCGGTCGTGTGGACGAGGCCGTCGCCCTTGGTCGAGTCGAAGTGAACCTTCGCGCCAGCACCGAAGGTGCCGCCCTGGAAGAACGCGACGCGCGCGCCCTGCGGCGCCTCGGCGAGATGGAGGGTCAGGTCGGCGCCCTCGGGCAGTGCCGCGTAGTCGATGCCCTCGGTGGACAGGCCGGGCCACACGATGTCGCTGTTCTGCGTTTCGGGCAGCACGTAGGTGGCGGTGCCGACCGGGCCGAGGACGTCGTAGCTCGGGTCGGACAGGGAGGCGGGGCGCACGAAGCGCGCGTTGGGGGCGACCGCGAGGGTCGTGGAGCCGACGGTGCGCAGCACGGAGGTGCGCGCGTTCGTCAGGGAATCATCCTTGACGGCCAGGCCGTAGGAGATGCCGCCCTCGCCGCTCGCCTGGGTAAGGCGCACGTCCAGGTGTCCGCGCGCAATCTCCACGGGGTCGCTCAGCAGGGACGAGGCCGGGTCCGGGGTTGCGTCATTTCCGCCGTTATCGGGCGCGGGAGCGGGCGCGGGCGTCGGGTTCGGCGCGGGCTCCGGTTCCTCGGGGGCGGCGATGCCATCGCGCATCTTCAGCATGGCGGTGAGGCCGACGTGAGAGCCGACCGTGACGTCGGAGGCTTCAGCGACGGTCATGACCGCGTCCGAGAGCGGGTGGGGGCGCAGGGTGACGCGCATGAACATGGGGTCGGACTGGCACACACCGAGGTCCTGTGCCTTCGTGTCCATGCCGCCCGCACCCAGGGTGCCTTCCATGGAGCACCAGGGGCTGAAATCCCACTTGGACTCGAGGAACTCAATCTTGTAGGTGGCGCGCAGGGTCGGGTCGTTGGCGCGAACAGTGGCGGTGTACTGGTCCGTCGAGCCGGGGATCAGATCGTAGGAGACGTCGACGCGGCGCGAGGAGATCGGCAGGTGGTCGGGGTTCCACACGGGGGCGGGATCCGGGTTCGAGGGGCCGAGGATCGTGTCGGTACCACCGACGGTGACGGGTTCGGTGTCCTTCTGCGAGTACTGGACGGTCTGCGAGATCCAGCGGGCCGAAGCGCTGTCGCCGGGGATGTAGACCGCCTGAACAGCGGCAGTATCGGCGCCGAGCAGCTCAGAGATGGTCGCACGGCCACCCTCGACGGCGACCTCGGTGAGGAAGTAGCCGTTGACGGTGATCCACGCGCGACCCGTGTCGGTGGCGACGCCCGTGTCGATCGTGATGTCGGTCAGGTGGTTGTCGCCCGGGTGCTCGCGCTCGCCGTGGTGCGACACGGTGAGGGTCGGAGTGGCAGCGTTTCCGTCGGTGCGCTCGGCGCGCGCCCCGTTATAGGCGGAGACGATGTCCTTGATCGTGCCCTCGGTGGGGTCCGCACCGCCAACCTGCCAGACCAGAGGGGTGATCGGCGAGGAGTAGATGGCAGTGCCATCGGCGCTGCGGGCGGTCATCTTGTAGTTCGCGACGTAGCGGCCCGGCTGCGTGAAGGTCGTGTACAGGTGCGTGTGGCGCGGGTTGTAGACGCTGCGGTAGGCGGTGTCGTGGCTGGAGAGGAAGCGGTTAACGCTGTCACCGTTGTCGATGAACATCTCCATGCGGCCCGGGCCGTCGACACTGATGAGGTCGAGCGTGTAGGTCTCACCTTCGAACTTGTCGGTGTCGCCGATTTCGCCGGCGCCGAGGCCCGCCCAGATGGGCGTATTACCGGGGCCGGGATTCTGGGGGGCGGCGTTCAGGACGGTACCCTCGGCACCCAAGAAGGCCAGGTCGGGACGCTTTGCCGGGATGACGAGCTGCGACTTCGCCTCGTCTTTCTCACCGGTGCCGGTCCACGCCTTGGGGATCCACAGAGCGGTCTTCTCCATCGGCATGTTGATGGTATTCAGAGAGAAGCTGTTGGTGTCGTCATGCCAGACGGGGATGGGTGCATCAACGTGCTGCCTGGTAACGATCCATTCCTTGTCCTGGTCGGGACCGGCCCACGCGGCGGCGGGGGTCAGCGCCAGGAAGAGGGCGAGCGCAGCTGTGCTGATGCGTCGCAGGTGTGACATTCGAGTGCCTTTTCTAGCTATGTTGTAGGTGAGAATCATTATCACTCTAAATAAGCTCTCACACAACTCACACCGATCAGGCATGTTTCACGCGCGTTTCACGCAGCCGCCTCTCTCCCCCGCCGATAGGCTCGACTCCATGAGATTTGCGACCTGGAACGTCAACTCCATCCGCACGCGCGTCGACCG
>CAUTGT010000086.1:0-5640 GCA_963537735.1 uncultured Actinomycetaceae bacterium
TGGCCCTCACGATCCCCGTGAAGGCGGACCGCGCGACCCTGGCCCACATGGAGGAGTGAGCTCCTCGACGAGGCGCCCGCACCCCCAAACGATACGTCCCCGACGCGACCGAGTGAGTCTCGGGCGTCGGGGACGATCCTTTGTCGATCCGCTTACTGACGGTCGGGAGTGAAGGCGATAATCGATCCGCTGCGAGCCCCGACGAGCAGGTCGTCGTAGACCCACACGACGTTCGTCGCCTCGTTCAGGTCCTGCGACACGTACGTCATCGGATCCTCGGCGTTGAAGAAGAACGAGTCCGTGAGACCCCTGATGTACAGTGCCTTGCCGTCGGAGCTGGCGCGCACCTGAGCGACGGACCATCCCTTGTCCCCTCGAGCGTCGCGGAACGACTCGCCTGGGTTGAGCGTGAGGTTCTTCCCGTTGCGGAGAGTAAGTGACAGGAGATAGCCGTTGTCATCCTTGGAATAGGCGCGCTCCAGAGCACCAGACGTCCAGTGGGTGGTGCCCTTCGTCAAGAAGGCGCCGACGTCGGATACGCTCGGGAGATCGCGGTCGGTCGTTGGGGCCTTGTCGAGCTCCCAACCGGCGTCGAATGTGCCGACAACCTGGCCCGCGGTGTTGTAGGCGACGGTTTCATTCTCTCCGGCCACGAGGACTCCATCGCTCGCCAGGGTGACCCTTGAGGCGAGCGGGACGCTCGTGGAAGGGGCGTCCCCGAGCGTCGTGAGTGCGCCCGTGGTCGGGTTGATGATCTGCGGGGCGTGGTGGGCCTCGTCGACGGGGACGACCACGGCGGCGTCCGTGCCGGTGCCGATGACGGCTGTCGTGGGCTGTGTCAGTGGCGTGTGGGCAATCCCTGCGCGGCGCTGGGGCGACGTCTGAGTGGTCCAGATCGTCGTCCACTCTCCCGAGTCGTGGGACCATCCGGAGCACGAGCTGAAGGTGTCACACGTGACGAGGACTCCTCCTGCCACACCCATCGGAAGGCCGACGCCCCAGGGAGCCTGCGACTGCTGGCCGGTTGAGCGATCGACGATGATGTCGCTGAGAAGGATCTCGTCCTGGGTCAAGACGGAGGCGGGGAATGCCTCGGCGCGCATCCGAGAAGGCAGCGGTCCGGTTGTGCTCCACTGAGCGACCGGCTCGGTGCCCGAGACGTCGTATGCGGACACGGTGGCCACGGCCTCGGCGCTGCTTCCGAAGGACACCGCGTACAGTGTCGAACCTTCGGCGATCAGCTGTGCGGGCAGGAAGGAGTCGTCTTGAGCGGGGAGCGTCCACGCCGTCGCAAAACCCGAGGCCCACGCGCTCGACAGCGTGTTCGTGTGGGTGGCCTGTCCGTGGTAGCCGATCACGTCCGTGCGTGCTGTACGTTCAGGGCCGGTGTGGTGCGGAGGGGGAGTCGCAGCCGGGCTGGGGAGCTGGAGGGCGCTCGCGCTCAGTGAGAAAGCGGCGGAAGTGCCCAGGATCGAGGCGACAGCGACGCCGAGCAGAAAGAAGCGAGTCTTTCGTGAGGGTGTGGCTGTCGGGAAGGAGGTCCCGTCCTGGGGATCGTTGGTGCTCACAAGCTGTGCCTTTTCTGTCGTTACCCGATATGAGATAGTCACGAGGCCTTCGGCGTGAATGCGACGATGCCGTCGACCGTCACGCCGATGGCCAGGTCATCGAAGGCCCACGAGAGGTCTTCCGCGTCGTGGAACTCCTCCGATCCGTGTCCGACACCGCTCGCCGTGTCGAAGAAGAACCTGTCGCCCATGTTGGCGTGATCGACGGACTCGACGTACACGACCGACGTGTCGGTGCTGGCTCGAACCTCGGATGGCCAAAAAGTGCTGATGTAGCGATGCTGGTCGTTGTTCCCGGGATCAAGAGTGAAGGGTGGGCGCCCGTCGCTCGGCGTTACCGTGAGGCTGAAGGGGGTGCCTGGCGCCGCCTGAGCTGGGGCCGTGACCGACGCGTTCGTCCACACCGGACGGGCACCGCTCAGGAACTCTCCGAGTTCGGCCGTGGTAGGCATACGTCCGTCGCGCGTCGGCATTCTCTTCATCTGCTTGTAGGCCTGGGTCCCCGTGATGAAGCCATCGGCGTCGTAGGTGACGAAGCGGTCATTGTTGAAAACCAGGAGCCCGTCGCTGGTACTAGCAAACGACACAACATTGTTCTGCTTCTCCCTGAAGGGGCTCTCGGAGCCAACGTCCGTGAGCTGCCCGGTTCGCGGATCGAGGAGCTGGGCCACATGCGTGTTCGAATTGACGGGCAGGACGACCGTCTGGTGCTCTCCGGTGCCGATCACGGGTGTGTCGGGGTAGGTGAACTTGTCGGACGAGTACGGGGCCCCCTGTTGGCTGGCAGTAGTTGTTTCCCACTGGCGCACCCACGACGAGGCCTCCTGCGTCCAGCCCGAGCACGCCTGCTCCCTATCGCAGGCCACGACGATACCATCAACGGCCGCGAGCGCCTCCGACCCCTCCCAGGGCGCCGAGGACTGCGCCCCCGACGCCTTGTCGATGACAATGTTGCCGACGATGAACTGATCTGCGTAGGGCACGAAGCTGGGGCGTCCGAACGACTTGGGCAGTGGGCCCGTCGTGCGCCACAGCTCGCGCGGCTGCTCGGAAGAGATGTCGAAGGCCGCGGCGGTGACCTGGTGGGTGGTGGGATTGGGGTCTTCGAAGAGGGCGTACAGGGTGGTGCCCTCCACGGTCGTGAGTGCCCGGGAGCCATGCTTCGCCGAGGGGAAGGGGATCCTCCACGCCGTCTCGACGCCCGACGCCCAGGCGGGGGAGATCGATCCCGTGCTCGTCGCGTCCCCCGAGTAGCCGACGGTGGGCTCGGAGGCGAATGAGCGCTGAGGGGTCGGGGTTGAGGGGGACGACGTGAGCCAGTTGATGCCGAAGACTGCGGTCATGGCGACGGCGGACAGAAGCACTGCGAGAAGGACCGTCGTCGCGCGGCTCTTCGGGCGAGGCCGGAGCGGGCCGGGCAGGGGAACGGCGCGCGCCGCGCTCAGTGAGTCGCTGCCTCCCTCGTGGGCGGGGACGCCGGTGCCCGTGTGATCGTCATTGGTCATGAGTAGTTTCTATCACACGGCAGTGTCGGCATGGTAAACGGATGCAGACCTCAGGATGACGCCGGTACGAACGCCTTGATGCCGTCCTCGGTCATGCCGATGACCATGTCGTCGAAGACCCACATGATCTGTTTCGGCGAGTTGAGTTCGGGTGACGTGTAGATGAGGCCGTTGGCGGTATCGATGAAGTATCGGCTCTGGTCCTGGTAGGTGAAGGTATCGGCGTAGAGAACCGAAGCGTCCGCGCTCACGCGGACCTCCTTCGGGCTGAAGCTGCACGAGCTGGTCATGTACTGGCTCAGCGCGCCGGGGACCGGGGTCGTGTGAGTCGACCCATCGGAGGTGAGGGTGACCTCGATGGAACAGTCGTCCTTGCCCACGAGGTCTACCGTGCCCGTCGCCCAATTCGCGCGCTTGTCCGTCAGGAAGGTTTCCACGTCCGTGGCGCTCGGATAGGTGCCGTCACTGCTGACCGCGGGTAGAAGTGAGTACCCGTCAACCGCGAAGCTGGATTGGACGGTTCCCCTGCTGTCGAGGACCATTCCCTGCCTGCGGCTGGAGTCAAGGACGATGAAGCCGTCGCTCGTCACCTCGATGCTGGGGGTCTTGTCTGCCGCGCCGGGAGCGGGCAGGACCGTTCCCAGGCCGGTGTGGATATCGAGGATCTGCAGGGGCTGATCGTAGTTAGTGGGGACCAGAGCTGATGCGCGCGTACCGCTGCCGGCGAGAAGCGCGCCCTTGGGGGCGTAGCCGAGGCCCTGGGGCGCAAAACCGTACCCCACCAGCAGACTCGTGGGCGTCTCCCACCGATTCGTCCACACGCCGGAGGTGTGCGTCCACCCGCTGCACGAGGATGTCGTCGAGCAGGTCACCACGATGCCGTCGGCCTGCGCGATGGGAAACTCTTTGCCCCACGGGGCCTGTGTCTGCGCGCCGGTCGCCTTGTCGATGACCACGTCATGGAAAAAGAGCTGGTTCTCGCCCGACACGAATGCGGGCGTGTACGTCGTGATCGCCGAGTTTTCCGTGGGGCCGATCGTGTCCCACAGGAGGGTGGGCTCCTCCCCGGACAGGTCGTAGGCCTGCGTCCTGACGGCGGAACCGCGCTGGCCCTCGATCGTGTCGTAGCCTGCGACGTAGAGCACCTGGCCTTCGACGAACATCTGCGGTTCGAACTGAGTCATCTCAGGCGGCAGCTCGAGCGTCCACGCGGTGGCCACGCCCGAGGCCCACTGCGCAGAGATGGAATGCGTGTTCGTGGCGCTCCCGCGGTATCCGGGTGCGCGGACCGGCAGACCATCCGCTTGCTCGCGCACCTCCGTGTTCGCCTGCGTGCTCGCGCTCGACGAGGTCTGCTGCGACCCAGGCTTCGACGATGATGTGCGGTGACCGGGCGCAATGATTGAGAACCCGACGCTGATCAGGACGATCCAGATGATCGACGTGAGGAGGAGGTGGGGTTTCTTTTGTGCGGGTGCCGGCGCTCCCTCGGTCGTCGCGGGCGTGGGCTCGACGGTGACGGTCGGCCTCGGTGGCTGAGCGCCCGCAGACCGTTTGCGCGGCGAGGCCGTGGCGGTGGTCGGCCTCGATGCCCGCTTGCTTCCGGACCGTTTTTGCGGCGATGCCGTGGCAGCTTTGTGGGAGGCGCTGTGCGTCCGGGCTGTTGCAGCTCCCGCCGTCGGTGCAGATCCCGCCTCAGGGACTGCGTCTGGCTGAGGGACGTCGGCCGGCGCGGGCGGCGTGATGGTGAGGAACTGGTCGAGGTCCGGCATCTCCAGGTCCGGCATCACGATCTCTGGCATCGCCGGCTCCTGCAACGCGTCCAACTCTGGCAGCGGCGCGAGCTCGGGGAGGTCCGCGAACCCCGGAAGATCCCCAAAGTCCGGGAGATCAGGAATATCGACCTGTGACATGTCATCCCACGCGTCGGAGGAATGAACGCGCGTGGGGTCGTCGGATGTGTGGCGGAGGTCCTCGTCGTTCATGACACGTTTCTATCACGCTGCGCGCCCGTCGGCGCTCGCGGGCTACCCCTCGGCGCGCACCATGAGGGCGCTGGCCAGCGCGGCTACGCCCTCGCCTCGTCCCGTGAAACCCAGACGATCCGAGGTCGTGGCCGACACGGTGACCGTGCCCCCAGCGATCTCGCTCATGACCGCGCAGGCCTCGGGCAGGCGGGCCGCCATGCGCGGGCGATTGCCCACCACCTGCACGGTCGCGTTGCCGAGCACCCAGCCGGCCTCGGCGGTCATGCGGCGAACCTCCTCCAAGAGCGCGCGACCCGATGCTCCCGCCCACTCCGGGCGATCCACGCCGAACACCGTGCCCAGCTCGCCCAATCCGGTTGCCAGCAGCATCGCATCGCACAGGGCGTGCGCGGCCACGTCCGCGTCCGAATGACCCTCAAGAGGGCGCTCGCCCGGCCACTCCAGGCACGCGACCATCAGGGGACGCGGCGAGTCGGGGGCTGCGAACGCGTGGACGTCGACCGCTTGGCCGATGCGGAAAGGCAGATCAGTCATGGAACCAGGGTAGCGTCACGAGGAAGTCGGCGTGAAGGCGATGAG
>CAUTGT010000087.1:0-5629 GCA_963537735.1 uncultured Actinomycetaceae bacterium
AGAAGGTTCGCGGGGATCTCCCCCGTGTAGTTCAGCGAGGTCAGCACGTAGCCGGCGATGCCGACGGCCAGAGCCAGGCCCATGAGGGTCAGCTCCAGGAATCGGCGAGGCCGTGCGGGCGCGATCGATACGGTAGCCATTAGGAGGCGCCCCCGCTCTGCGCCCCGGACTGGGCCTCACCGGACTGTGGCGCGCCCGACTGGGGCGTCGGTGACGAGGGTGTGGAGGGCTGGACGATCGAGTGACGCAGGCCGTCGATGTAGGAGTCGATGTCGGCGCGTGAGGAGCGCAGCACCGGGGTTTCGAGACGCTGGCGGTCGACGGGCGCGAGGTCGGATACCGCGACGTTGGAGACCTCCACGGCGTGGGAGAGCTGCCATGGGCCGATCGACTGGGGAATGCCCTGGTAGATGACGACGTAGCCGTCCTGGCTGATCGCGTAGTACTGGGTCTGCGTCCACTTCCACGACAACCAAGAGGCAGCGACCACGAGGACCGTCACGAGCGAGACGAACACGGGGGTCCACCACGAGGAGCGGGGCTTGAGTTCGACGGGCGCGTCGTCCTCGTCGCTGGGGGTGTCCGAGGCCGAGGAGCCCAGGGCTGCGGCGCGCGCGGCCGCCCCGTCTCCGCCGCGCGACTTGGCGTTGCGGTCGATGGCTGCGGCGCCCACGATCTGCGGGGGAGCGGGCGGGAACGTGCCGGCGGGGACAATGTCCGCGATGACGCACGTGATGTTGTCGGGGCCGCCGCCCAGGAGGGCCAGGCGGATGAGCTCTTCGGCGCACTCGCCAGGGTCCTTGATGTCGGCCATGACCTGGCCGATCGTCTCGGGGGAGACGACGCCGGATAGGCCGTCGGAGCACAGCATCCAGCGGTCGCCGACGACGGCCTCGCGGATCGTCTCGTCGGGGGCCACGTCGGCCTGCGCGTCGCCGAGGATCTTCAGGACGACGTTGCGGTTGGGGTGGTGCTCGGCTTCCTCGGGCGTGATCTGGCCGGTGTCGACCAGGTACTGCACGAAGGAGTGGTCGGTCGTGACCTGGGTCAGCGTGTCACCGCGCAGCACGTAGGCGCGCGAGTCGCCGATGTGGACCATCGCGAGGCGGTTGCCGGAGCGCATGAGGGCGATGCAGGTGGTGCCCAGGCCCTCGAGGTCGCGGTCGCGGCTCGAGCGTTCGGTGAGCTCCTCGTGCGCGTCGAGGAGGGCCTCGCGCAGGAGGGGAAGCATCGAGTCGGCCGGGTGCGAGTCCGTGTCGAGGGGGACGAGGTGCGCGAGGGCCACCGAGGAGGCGATGTCGCCGCCCGCGGGGCCGCCCATGCCGTCGGCGAGGACCAGCAGGTTCGCGCCGGCGTATCCGGAGTCCTGGTTGTTGGAACGTACGAGGCCCACGTCGGAGCGGGCAGCGTAGTGGAATTGAACCGCGTTTCCTGACATATCAACCCACCAATTCGAGAGTCGTCTGGCCGATGCGGATGACGTCACCGATCTTGAGCTGGCGCGGGGCGCTCAGGCGCTCGTCGTCGATGAAGGTGCCGTTACGGCTGGAGAGGTCTTCGATCCACCAGCCGTCGGACTGGGGGGTGAGTGCCGCGTGGCGGCTGGACGCGTACTCGTCTTCGAGCACGAGGGTGCACGCGGGGGAGCGGCCGATGACGATGGGGGCCTCGCCGAGGGGCAGCATGGTGCCGACGAGCGGGCCGCCGGTCACCAGGAGATCCTTGGGAGCCAGCGGGTTCGTGGAGGTGCGCTTCTTGTTGTCCTTGCGCTTGTCACGGGAGGCTTTGCGGCGTGAGGTGGCCTTGTCACGTCCCTTACCGCGCGGGGTCACGACGGTGCCGAAGATGTCGCGTCGCAGCGTGTTGACGGCCGCGAGCACGAGGAGCCAGAGCAGCACCAGGAACCCGATGCGGAAAACGGTAAATGCGAGGTCTGTGGTCACTTCATTAAACTCCGCTCTGGTCTGGGTGCGTCCAGAAGAGGATCTTGGTGCGTCCGATGACGATCTGGTTGCCGTCGAGCAGGGTCGCTGCGTCGATGCGGTGGCCTTCAACGAAGGTGCCGTTGGTGGAGCCCAGATCGGTCGCGATCACGCCGGTGGGGGTGATGCGCAGTTCGAGGTGGCGGCGCGAGACGCCCGAGTCGTTGACGACGATGTCGGCTTCGGAGCCGCGTCCGATGACGGTGACGGGCTCGGTGAGGAGCCACTTTTCGCCGTCGACGTCGATGATCGGGTGCTCGGGGGACGCGGACGAGGCCGTGGCGGGGGCCGCGGGTCCCCGGCGGTTTTCGGCGTCGACCTTCAGGGTGCCGCTGGGCTCGGAGGCGTCGGCGATGAACTCGATCGTGACGGGGCCGAGGAGGGAGTAGCTGTTCGCCGCGGCGTGTTCGGTGGCCTGCTGGGCGAACTCGTCTGCGAGGACGTCGAGGGACGCCTCGAGGGAGGTGAGGTCGGTGCGCGAGGCGTAGACCGAGAAGTGGTTCGCGGCAATGATGCGCGAGGCGGAGACTTCCTGGACGGATTCGTCCATGGCGCGGCGGATCGCCGTGGTGATGTCCACGGGCTTGATCCCCGACCGGAACACGCGCGAGAAGGCGCCGTTGACGCCTCTCTCGACGGCGCTCTCGAAGCGGTCGAAGATACTCATAGTCGTGCTCTCCTCATTCCCCCGCGCTGTGCGCGCGACGTACGGTGTGGGTGGAAGCGAGGCCGCTCCCAGTCACAGTTTAGCCGCCGTGCGAAGCGGTGTGGCCCCATCTGTCGGGATGTTCCCGATGAGCAAAGGCCTGCGCGCTCGCGCCGAAGGCCCGTCATGGCAGGGAATACCTTGCCATGATGCGCCTGTGACATTTGGTGCACATGTTACACGTGTGACGATAAGTGTGTTGGAGCGAACAGAGTATGGACAGGTCGTGTCGCATTTCTGTTCCCGGTGATGGCCGTGGGGGCTATTAAAACCGGCGTGGGTGCGCCCGCCATCTGGCGGGCGCACCCACGTGCGTCTTGACCTGAGGGAGGCGCTCAGGTCACGTCGTTCGCGCAACCCGGCCCCGGCCTCGTGAGAATCAGAAGTCCCAGTCCTCGTCCTCGGTGTCCACGACCTCGCCCATCACGTAGGACGAGCCGGAACCCGAGAAGAAGTCGTGGTTCTCGTCCGCGTTGGGGCTCAGGGCGGCCAGGATCGCGGGGTTCACGTCGGTCGCGTCGGCCGGGAACAGGGCCTCGTAACCCAGGTTCATGAGCGCCTTGTTCGCGTTGTAACGCAGGAACTTCTTGACGTCCTCGGTCAGGCCGAGCGGATCGTACAGGTCCTCCGTGTACTGCTCCTCGTTCTCGTAGAGCTCGTACAGCAGCGAGTACGTGTAGTCGCGCAGGTCGTCCTGGCGCTCCTGGCTCGACTCATTGACGGCCAGCTGGTACTTGTAGCCGATGTAGTAGCCATGGACGGCCTCGTCGCGGATGATGAGGCGGATCAGGTCAGCCGTGTTGGTGAGCTTGGCGTGCGAGCTCCAGTACATGGGCGCGTAGAAGCCCGAGTAGAACAGGAAGGACTCGAGCATCGTCGAGGCGACCTTGCGCTTCTCCGGGTCGTTGCCGTCGTAGTAGGACTTGACGATCTCGGCCTTCTTCTGCAGGGCCTCGTTCTCGTTCGACCAGCGGAAGGACTCGTTGATTTCCTCCGTGGACAGCAGGGTGGAGAAGATCGACGAGTAGGACTTGGCGTGCACCGACTCCATGAACGCGATGTTCGTGTAGACGGCCTCCTCGTGCGGGGTGCGCGCGTCCGGGATCAGCGACACCGCGCCGACCGTGCCCTGCAGCGTGTCCAGCAGGGTCAGGCCCGTGAACACGCGGTTCGTCATGAGCTGCTCGTCCTTGGTGAGGGTCTTCCAGCTCGGCAGGTCGTTGGAGAGCGGAATCTTCTCAGGCAGCCAGAAGTTGCCCGTCAGGCGATCCCAGACCTCAAGGTCCTTGTCGTCTTGGATCTTGTTCCAGTTGATGGCCTCGAACACGGGCTCGGTCGCCATGGGGGCTCCTCTACGTACAGTGTCGGACGGACGAGGCCGGGGCGGCCTCGCGTATAGGGTCCAGGATAGTGGGTGCGAGGCTGGCGATGAAGCTGGTGGCCCGTGTTTCGTGGACGAGGTCACCTTGGTGGGTTGGATCCTTCTTCGTCGACGTCGATGGGATCACCGCTCTCATCCAGCATGCCGTGGCGTTTCATGTACTGGTACCGAGCGTCGGCCCAGCGGGGAACTGGTAAGGGGAAGAAATGATAGATGGCAGCGACAAGAAAACAGAGTATACCGGCGGCTGTGAGGATCCCCGTCATGACGTAATGGAAACCCAATTTATAGCTGGTGTTTCCAAGGCTGCAGATGAAGAAGCCAAGGCCAACAAGTGGGCGTGTTGTTGCTTGGCTTCTCGCGCTGCTGCTCATCCGCGAGGTAATGATGCGGGAGTTGCTAGAGAACGTGGTATCGAGATAGGTCTCCATGTACCAGGCGCCAATGATCATGAGTCCGAAAATTGCGCCAAAAACTTCCCAGAAGATCATGACTGTGAACCTCCACTGTTAATGCCTGCTGCGACTTCGCCGTTGAGTCCAGTGCTCATAAATCTTCTTCCTCCGAAAGCTCGAACTGTGGGAGGGGGTCACCGTTCTGGTCCAGCATGCCGTGGCGCTTCATGTATTGGTACCGAGCGTCGGCCCAGCGGGGAATAGGCAATGGAGAAAAACGCAAGATCAGAGAAATGAGTATGACAAGCAAGGTGAGGATAAGTAGAGAGTTGATAACGAGGTTTGGCAATTTGAGCTCGTTGCATATGACGACGATGGCTGCAAAAATGAATACGACTCCTGTTGCGGGGAATCCTATGGCATCTGACTTAGGGTGTGCCTGAAAGGTTGTGCTAATAAAGCGTGAATTCTTCCCGTATGACATATCCGTGAAGGTCTGAATGTACCATGTCGCTAAAATAACTGTTCCGAATAGAAGGGCAAGTATTCCCCAGATCATGAGGGTTGTCCACCTCCGTGTATAGCGGAATAAGTAGCGCTGTTGATACCTGTTGCGACTTCTTGGTCGAATCCACTGCTCATGAATCTTCTTCCTCCAAAAACTCGAACTGCGGGAGGGGATCGCCGTTCTCGTCCAGCATGCTGTGGCGCTTTATGTACTGATATTCCATATTGACGACGCGAGGGGCACGAAATGGGAATAAACAGATAAGTGCAAGTGGTAGGCAAAGGAAACCAAGAATGGCTGGAATCAAGTATATGCGCGGAGGGAAGCCAATTTTGTCCAGCAGCATTCCCGCTCCCATGAGGGTGAAGAGCAGACTAATGAGTGGTTTGACGAGAGTTCTGCTCTTTCCTAACGCCTGAGGGGAGGTGGACATGCGTCTCCATAGCGAGGCGCTTGAGGAGTCCGTGTAGGTCTGTGCGTACCATGAGTACAGGCCAAAAGGACCGATGAGAATCAGTCCCACTATCGCAATCATGGTGTGTACTCCCGTCTCTGACTTCAGCGCCGTGACAGCGCCGCGCTTACTTCGAGCAAAACCGCGGTGTTCCCTGTTTCGGGGACGAGATCAGCTTGATGAGGGGGTCACGGCTGTGATCT
>CAUTGT010000088.1:0-5528 GCA_963537735.1 uncultured Actinomycetaceae bacterium
TCGCGTCCCAGGCACTCCACCAGGCGACGCAGCACGAGGTCACGGTTGGATTCGAGGACCATGTCCACGAAGTCGATGATGACGATGCCGCCGATGTCGCGCAGGCGCAGCTGGCGCACGATCTCTTCGGCTGCCTCGAGGTTGTTACGGGTCACCGTCTCCTCGAGCGTGCCGCCGGCGCCAATGAACTTGCCGGTGTTGACGTCGATGACGGTCATCGCCTCGGTGCGGTCGATGATCAGGGTGCCGCCCGAGGGCAGCCACACCTTGCGGTCCATGCCCTTGGCGAGCTGTTCGTCAATGCGGTGCGCATGGAAGACGTCCTCCGTGCCCACCCACTGCTCGACGCGATCGGAGAGCTCGGGGCTGAGCTCGTCGACGTATTCCTTGACGGTCGCGTAGGTGTCGCGCCCCTCGATGACGAGCTTCGAGAAGTCCTCGTTGAAGATGTCGCGCACGACGCGCACGGCCAGCTCAGGCTCGCCGCGCAGCAGCGCCGGGGCGCTCTTCGTGTTAGTGCGCTTCTTCTCGATGTCCTCCCACTGACGGGTCAGGCGAGCGACGTCGTCGCGGATCTGCTCCTCCGTCGCGCCCTCCGCGGCGGTGCGCACGATGACGCCCGAGCCCGAAGGAACGACAGCCTTGAGGATCTTCTTCAGGCGAGCGCGCTCCTTGTCCGGCAGCTTGCGGGAGATGCCCATCATGGAACCGCCGGGAATGAGGACCAGGTAGCGGCCGGCCAGCGTGATCTGAGAGGTCAGTCGGGCACCCTTGTGGCCGATCGGATCCTTCGTCACCTGAACGAGGACCGGATCACCGGACTTCAGTGCCGCCTCGATACGACGGGGCTTACCCTCCATGCCGACGGCGTCCCAGTTGACCTCACCGGCGTACAGGACAGCGTTGCGTCCGCGGCCCACGTCGACGAATGCGGCTTCCATCGAAGGAAGGACGTTCTGGACGCGGCCCAGGTAAATGTTGCCAACCATCGAGGACTGCGTGCGGCGCGCGACGTAGTGCTCGACGAGCAGGCCATCTTCGAGGATAGCGATCTGGTCGAGGCCGTCCTGGTCACGGATGACCATCGTGCGCTCGACCGACTCACGGCGAGCAAGGAACTCGGACTCGGAGATGGAGTGGCGACGGCGGCCTTCGCGGCGGCCTTCGCGGCGACGCATCTTCTTCGCCTCCAGGCGCGTGGACCCCTTCAGGGCCTGGACCTGGTCCGCAGGATCGCCGCTTTCCTCTGAGGAGGCGGAGCTGCGAGCGCGGCGGCGACGACGGCGACGACCGGAGGTCTCCTCCTCGTCCGAGGACTGGGAGTCCTGCGCGGGCGCGTCGGACTTGTCAGCTTCTTCCTGTGCGGGGGCCGAGGCCTCGTCCGCCTTCTTGGCACGACGGCGACGGCGGGTCTTCGGCTCGGCGGGAGCCTCCTCCGAGTCAGACTCGGGCGCGGGAGCCTCGGGGGTTTCCGCAGTCTCGACCTCGTCAGCGGCCTTCTTCGAGCGACGGCGACGCTTCGGGGTGGCCTCTTCGCGAGGAGCGGACTCCTCGTCGGCGGCAGCGGACTTGCGGCGACGCTTGGGCTCCGGCTCCTCAACAATCGCGGGAGGAGCGACCTCGGGGGCAGCCTGGAAGACGGGTGCCTGGAACAGCAGCGACGCGGCGGGTGCCACGGGCGTGGTGGATTCGGTTGTCACGATTCTCCAATGGTGGGTGCGCGCCCCGTGCCTGGACGCACCCTTTTTCATCGCCCGCGTGGGGCGGAAACCTAGTGGAGCGCTGATGCGCAGCGGCCGGCGGCATATGAATACGTCATCGCTCGGCTCTCGTCGCGGGGGCACTCCCGCGACATCCATTCACCTCTATTGTCGCACAACAGCGCCCTGTTCCGACGACGGGGTGATCAGGACAACGCAACACCGAGCGATATCTCACGGAAGAACCCGTAAAAATTATTCGGACGCATATGTCACAATACGGCCTCTGAACCAGCATTTCAACCAATCGAACCGACGTTCTTGGGCTACATTAATACCAACCCGTGACATAGGTCCCATGGATCTCGGACACGGAACAATCGACCCCAATCCCAACACGAGAAGGTCCCATCATGACCCTCGCGCAGACAGCGCTTGACGCGGTCACCGTCGGACGATGGCAGTTCGGTGTCACCACCGTCTACCACTTCGTCCTCGTGCCGCTGACGATCGGCCTGTCCCTGCTGGTTGCCATCATGCAAACCGCGTGGCACCGCACCGGCAAGGAATACTGGCTGCAAGCAACTCGCTTCTTTGGCAAGCTCCTCCTCATCAACTTCGCGCTCGGTGTCGCCACCGGTATCGTGCAGGAGTTCCAGTTCGGCATGAACTGGTCCGAATACTCCCGCTTCGTCGGCGACATCTTCGGCGCTCCCCTGGCCGTTGAGGCCCTCCTCGCCTTCTTCCTCGAGTCCACCTTCCTGGGCCTGTGGATCTTCGGCTGGGGCCGCCTCTCCAAGGGCATGCACCTCCTGACGATCTGGTGCGTCGCCCTGGGCACCATGTTCTCCGCGGCATGGATCCTCGCGGCCAACGCGTGGATGCAGCACCCCGTGGGCGCCCGCTTCAACCCCGAGACCGGCCGCGCCGAGCTCGACGGCGTCAGCGGCTTCATGGAGCTCATTACCTCCGGCGTGTACCTGAGCGAATACGCCCACGTCATCACCTCCGCCTGGCTGGTCGCCGGCTCCTTCGTTGCCGGCATCTCCATCTGGTGGATGGTGCGCACCGCCCGCGAGGGTTCCGACGAGGCCATGGCTCAGTCCCGTGACATCTGGCGCCCGATCGCCCGCTTCGGCCTGACCGCCGTCCTGATCGGCGGCCTCGGCACCGCCGCCTCCGGCCACATCCAGGGCCAGGAGATGGTTGAGGTCCAGCCCATGAAGATGGCTGCCGCCGAAGGCATCTGTATGGACACCGACGGCGCGGCCTTCACGATCGCCCAGTTCGGCTCCTGCCCCCTCGGCGACGACGGCGCGCAGCCGACCCAGTTCATCAGGGTTCCGGGCGTCGCGTCCTTCATGTCGCACAACTCCTTCACCGCCACCTCCGAGGGCGTCGCCGACGTCCAGGAGCGCATGGTGGAACTGCTCAACTCGGACGCGAACTTCACCGCCAAGTACGGTGACGCCTCGCAGTACGACTTCCGTCCTCCGCAGATGGTCACCTTCTGGTCATTCCGCTTCATGATCGGCCTGGGCATGCTGGCCTTCCTGCTGGCAGCGTGGGGCCTGTGGGCCACCCGTGGCGGGCGCACCTCGTCCAACAAGTGGCTGAGCGTCCTCGCCCTGGTCAACCTCCCCCTGCCGTTCGCAGCCGCTTCCTTCGGCTGGATCTTCACTGAGATGGGTCGTCAGCCGTGGGTTGTCGTCCCGAACCTGCAGGCGCTGTCCGCGGGCTCCGACCTGGGTTCCGTCAACATGATGACCGACATGGGTATCTCCCCCAACGTTCCGGCTGGCCAGATGCTCACCTCGCTCATCCTGTTCACCCTTCTGTACGGCGTCCTCGGCGTCATGTGGTACATCCTCATGAAGCGCTACGCCGTCGAGGGCATCCACTCGTCGAAGGCCGACAAGGCTAAGGACGATGCTCCCGCCGACCTGTCCTTCGGATACTGAGAGGAACACCGATCATGACTCTGTCTATCCTGTGGTTCATTCTCATCGCCGTTCTGTGGACGGTCTACCTGATCCTCGAGGGCTTCGACTTCGGCGTCGGCATGCTCCTCCCCTTCGTCGCCAAGGGCGACCGTGAGCGCACCCAGACCGTGCGCACGATCGGCCCCCACTGGGACGGCAACGAGGTGTGGCTGCTCACCGCTGGTGGCGCGACCTTCGCCGCGTTCCCCGAGTGGTACGCGACCATGTTCTCGGGCATGTACCTGGCCCTGTTCCTGATCCTCGTCTGCCTGATCATCCGCGTCATGGCTCTCGAGTGGCGCTCCAAGGTCGCCACCGAGAAGTGGCGTCACGCCTGGGACTGGGCGCACACGATCAGCGCGTGGCTCGTCCCGATCCTGCTCGGCGTCGCTTTCGCGAACTTCGTGCAGGGCATGAAGATCGAGGTCGTCGACGTTGCTACCGGCACCGTCATCGACCCGACTCTGGTGGATCAGTCCCTCGCGGGCGCAACCCACCAGCTGACCGGCGGTTTCTTGTCGCTGCTGACCCCCTACACGATCCTGGGTGGCCTGGCTGTCATGGCCGTGTGCCTGGCTCACGGCGCTCAGTTCCTGGCGCTCAAGACGACGGGCGAGGTGCGCGACCGCGCCAACGCGATTGCCGCTCCTGCGACGATTGCCGCGACCGTCCTGGCCGCCGCGTGGCTGATCTGGGGCCAGTTCGTCTACACGACGAACGTCCTCGCGTGGATCCCGCTCGTGGTCGCCGCGCTCGCAATCATCGCCTCGACCGCTCTGTCTCAGGCGTCGCTGCGTCGTGAGGGCTGGTCCTTCGTGGCCTCCTCCGTCGCAATCGCCGGCGCTGTCGCGTGGGTCTTCTCCTCGATGGCCCCCGCCGTTCAGAAGTCGTCGATCAACCCGGCGTACTCGCTGACGATTGATCAGGCCTCGTCGACGACCTCCACACTGACCGTCATGACGATCGTCACGGTCTGCCTGCTGCCGATCGTCCTGGTCTACGTCTTCTGGTCCTACTGGATGTTCCGCGCTCGCGTGGGCGCCGAGGACGTTGAGACGCAGACGGGTCTGCTCCTCAAGAAGGTTCGCATCGGCGAGAACTTCCTCGCTGGCTGACCTCCTCACCGATAGATGCGCCCGGTCCCTCGCGCAGGGGCCGGGCGCATTCGTCTACGCCGTGCGCTCAGGGCGGGGACCTTTGGCCCATGACGAGGCTTTTTCAGGCACAATAGATACGTGCGTCCCTTTGATCCTCGTTTGTTGCGTTATGCCCGCTCAGCCCGTGGGCCCATCGCATTGACAGCCTTTCTGGGAACGATCACGGCATTGCTCGTGCTCGCCCAAGCGCTGCTCATTTCCGCGGCCCTCTCCCCCGTCGTCTCGGGCAGCGCCACGATGCGCGACGTCCTCCCCCTCATCGGCGGCATCGCGGCTGTCTTTGCATGTCGAGCGCTCGTTGTCGCGGCTCGCGAGGCCGTCAGTACACGCGCGGCAGCAGCAGCGGTGTCCGAGCTGCGCGGACGCGTCGTCGACGCGAGCATTGCTCTCGGCCCACGCTGGCGAGCGACGAACGGCGCCGAGACGACGACGCTGCTGTCAACCGGCTTGGAGGATCTGCGCCCCTACTTCGTCTCTTTCCTGCCGCAGCTGGTTCTCGTCTGCACCGTGACTCCGGCAGCGCTCGGCGTCATTCTTCTCCTCGACTTCTGGTCGGCGCTCATCGCGCTCCTCGTTATCCCCCTCATCCCGATTTTCATGATCCTCATCGGGCGTTTCACGCAGGCAGCCTCGGAGGACAAACTCGCGTCGATGAAGCGCCTGACCGCCCAGCTCCTCGACCTCATGTC
>CAUTGT010000089.1:0-5464 GCA_963537735.1 uncultured Actinomycetaceae bacterium
ACGGGGAACTTGTAGAAGCGCGGATCCTGGTTGAGGACGCCGAAGCCGTCCCACACGCAGAACACCTCCACACCGCGCTTGGCCGCGTCGATCAGCGCCGTCTTAAAGCGCTGGCCCCAGCGGTCCGAGCGCCAAATGAAAGTCTCGAAATAAATGTGATGCGTCGCCCCTTCGATGGCCTCCAGCATGTCCGCGTACAGGGAGGTTCCCTCCGTGTACGTGCGCGCCACGGTGTCGCCGATCTGGGCGTCGGCGGGAGGCAGGGTGGGGAAACCGTGCACGCCACCGGGGATACGGGCGGTGCGCATGCGGTCGATCGCGTGCACGGTCACGACTGCGGCCGCCTGGGCGGCGAGCAGCGCGAATCCCGCTTTTTTGACGATCGACCACGTCTGCCTGGTGAGTTGGCGTCGCTGTGAAAAGGCCATACGGGTAGGATGCCACACATGTCACGCATTAGTACTGACGAGGTCGCCCGCGTTGCGGGCCTGGCCCACATCGCATTGACCGACGAGGAAATCACGCGTTTCGCGGGTGAGCTCGACGCGATCGCCGACGCCGTCTCCAAGGTGTCCGAGGTCGCCACGCCCGAGGTTCCCGCCACGTCCCACCCGATTCCGCTGACCAACGTGTGGCGCGAAGACGAGATTGGGCAGACCGTGGACCGCGACGAGGTGCTCGCTCAGGCGCCCGCCGCCCAGGACGGCATGTTCCTGGTTCCGCAGATTCTGGGGGAGGACTGATGAACGAGCTGCTGAAGAAGAGCGCCCTCGAGCTGGCGGACATGCTGGCCGCCGGCCAGATCACCTCCGTCGAGCTGACCCAGGCGTGCCTGGACCGCATCGACGCGATCGAGGACCGCGTGAACGCATTCATCACCGTCGACCGCGAGGGCGCCCTGGCGACCGCGGCCGACGTGGACGCACGCCGCGCGGCGGGGGAGACGCTGCACCGCCTGGCGGGCGTGCCGATCGCCGTCAAGGACAACGTGGTGACGCGAGGCCTGCGCACCACCTGCGCCTCGAAGATCCTGGGCGACTGGGAGCCTCCCTACGACGCGACGGTCACCGCCAAGATCAAGGAGGCCGGCCTGCCCATCGTCGGCAAGACCAACATGGATGAGTTCGCCATGGGGTCGTCCACCGAGCACTCCGCTTTCGGTGCGACCAAGAATCCGTGGGACACCGAGCGTATCCCCGGCGGCTCCGGTGGCGGCTCGGCCGCTGCTGTCGCGGCCTACATGGTTCCCCTGGCCCTCGGTTCCGACACGGGCGGTTCGATCCGCCAGCCCGCGTTCGTGACCGGCACGGTCGGCGCTAAGCCCACCTACGGCGCGGTGTCGCGTTTCGGCCTGGTGGCCATGGCCTCGTCCCTGGACCAGATCGGCCCCGTCACCCGCACGGTCGCCGATGCGGCCGCGCTGACCGAGCTGATCGGCGGCTACGACCCCAACGATTCGACCTCTCTGAACGAGCCGGTTCCCGCGCTCACCGAGGCCGTCGAGTCCGTCGCCGCGGAAGGTTCCATGAAGGGCCTGAAGGTTGGCGTCGTCAAGGAGCTGAGCGGCGAGGGCTACCAGAAGGACGTTATCGACGCCTTCAACGCCACCGTCGAGAAGCTGCGCGAGGCAGGCGCCGAGATCGTCGAGGTCTCCTGCCCGCACCTGGAGTACTCGCTGGGCGCCTACTACCTGATCATGCCCGCCGAGGTCTCCTCGAACCTGGCCCGCTTCGACGGCATGCGCTACGGCATCCGCGTCGAGCCCACCGAGGGCCCCGTGACCGCCGAGCGCGTCATGGCCGCCACCCGCGAGGCCGGCTTCGGCGACGAGGTCAAGCGCCGCATCATCCTGGGCACGCACGTGCTCTCGGCCGGCTACTACGACGCCTACTACGGCAGCGCCCAGAAGGTGCGCACCCTCATCCAGCGCGACTTCGACGCGGTGTTCGAGCAGGTCGACGTCCTCGTGTCGCCCACGGCCCCCGAGACGGCCTTCAAGTTCGGCGAGAAGACCTCCGACCCGCTGGCCATGTACCTCTACGACGTCGCCACGATCCCCGCGAACCTGGCGGGCATCCCCGGCGTGAACGTGCCCAACGCGGTGTCCTCCGAGGGCCTGCCCATCGGCTTCCAGGTGCTGGCCTCCGCGCGCGGCGACCTGGTCATGTACAAGGTGGCGTCCCTGGTGGAGGCGCTCAGCGACGACGTCGCGGGTCAGTGCCCCGCAGCTAACTGGGAGGAAAAGTGATGACTGAGCTCATGGATTACGACGAGGCGGCCCGCCGCTTCGACCCGGTTCTCGGCATTGAGGTGCACGTCGAGCTGGGCACCAAGACCAAGATGTTCGACGCGGCCCCCAACGCGTTTGGTGGCGAGCCGAACACCTTCGTGACTCCCGTGTCGCTGGGCCTGCCCGGCTCTCTGCCGGTCGTCAACCACAAGGCCGTCGAGTACGCCATCAAGATCGGCCTGGCCCTGAACTGCGAGATCGCGGAGTACTGCCGTTTCGCGCGTAAGAACTACTTCTACCCGGACCTGACGAAGGCCTTCCAGACCTCTCAGTCCGACGAGCCGATCGCTCACGACGGCTACGTGGACGTCGAGCTCGAGGACGGCACCATGTTCCGCGTGGAGATTGAGCGCGCGCACATGGAGGAGGACGCGGGTAAGAACACGCACATCGGTGGCGCAGACGGTCGCATCCAGGGCGCGGATCACTCGCTCGTGGATTACAACCGTGCGGGCGTTCCCCTCGTGGAGATCGTGACTCGTCCGATCGAGGGCGCCGGCGAGCGCGCGCCCGAGGTGGCCGCCGCCTACGTGCAGGCCCTGCGCGACATCTTCCGCGCCCTGGACGTGTCCGAGGCCCGCATGGAGCGCGGCAACGTGCGCGCCGACATCAACGTGTCGCTGCGCCCCACGCCCGAGTCCCCGCTGGGCACGCGCACCGAGACGAAGAACGTGAACTCCTTCCGCGGCATCGCCTCGGCGGTGCGCTACGAGATGCAGCGCCAGGCCCAGATCCTGTCCGAGGGTGGCACGATCCTGCAGGAGACCCGCCACTACCACGAGGAGGACGGTTCGACGTCGTCCGGCCGTGAGAAGTCGGATTCCGAGGACTATCGCTACTTCCCCGAGCCCGACCTGGTTCCGATCCGCCCGGATCGGGAGTGGGTCGAGGAGCTGCGCGCCTCGCTGCCCGAGCTGCCCGTCGCCAAGCGCCGCCGCCTGCGCACCGAATGGGGGTATGCGGACATGGAGATGCGCGACGTCATCAACGCCGGCGCCCTCGAGCTCATCGAGGCCACCGTCGCCGCGGGCTGCGATCCCGCATCCGCCCGCAAGTGGTGGATGGGTGAGATCTCGCGCCGCGCCAAGGAACGCGAGGTTTCCCTCGACGAGGCCGGGGTCAGCCCCGCTCAGGTCGCTGAGCTGCAGAGCCTCATCGACGCTGGCCGCATCAATGACAAGCTGGCGCGCCAGGCCCTTGAGGGTGTCCTCGCGGGCGAAGGCGATCCGACGCAGGTCGTCGAGGCCCGAGGCCTCGAGGTCGTCTCCGACGACGGCGCCCTGACGGCGGCCGTCCAGGAGGCCCTGGACGCCAACCCCGACATCGTCGAGAAGATCAAGGGCGGCAAGGTCCAGGCGGCCGGCGCCCTCGTCGGCGCGGTCATGAAGGCCACCCGCGGGCAGGCTGACGCCGCCCGCGTGCGTGAACTGATCATGGAGATGGTCGGCGCCTGAGGGTTACTCCGCACGAGTGTCAAGGGGGCCGGGATCAATGCGATCCCGGCCCCCTTCCTCGTATCCGGAACGTGCGTGTGCGTGTCGTGCGCGCGGCCCCGATAGTGCGCCCCGGCCTCGTGCGTGCCCTCCCGAGGAAGCGCACCGGCCTCGTCCCTGATCATTTGCACGTGTCCACGTTGTGGCCTTCCCCTTCCTGGGGGAGTGGAAAGTTCCCTAGGATGAGCGCTTGAGGACAGCCGGGCCGACTGTGGCCGGGCGCCCAACGAAAGGACAGATATGCGCACATCGCCGTCGTACACCGCCTCCTACCGTATCGAGGTGGACGAGAAGACGACTTCCATCGCGTCCATTGTTGACGCAGTCTCTTCGACTGGAGCGGAGATCAAGGGCCTCGACGTGGCCGACTCCGACCGCGGGCGCATCATCATCGACCTGACGTGCGACATGCGCGATTCTGAGCACCGCCGCGAGGTCCGCGACGCCATCGCCGCGCTGCCCGGAGTGACCGCCGATTCGGTCGCCGACCAGACCTTCATGAGCCACATCGGCGGCAAGGTGGAGATCCACTCCAAGGTGCCGCTGCGTAACCGCGACGACCTCTCGCGCGCCTACACCCCCGGCGTGGCCCGCGTGTGCACCGCCATCCACGACATGCCCCAGAAGGCCCACCTGCTGACCATGAAGGCCAACACGGTCGCGGTCGTCTCCGACGGCACCGCGGTGCTCGGCCTGGGCGACATCGGCCCCGAGGCCGCCCTGCCCGTCATGGAGGGCAAGGCCGTCCTGTTCAAGGAGTTCGGCGGCGTCGATGCGTGGCCGGTCGTCCTGGACACCAAGGACACCGAGGAGATCATCTCGATCGTCAAGGCGATCGCCCCCGCCTACGGCGGTATCAACCTGGAGGACATCTCCGCGCCACGCTGCTTCGAGATCGAAGAGCGCCTGCGCGCCGAGCTCGACATCCCCGTCTTCCACGACGACCAGCACGGTACCGCGATCGTCGTCCTCTCCGCGCTCATCAACGCGCTGAAGATCGTGAACAAGAAGATCGAAGACGTGCGCATCGTCGTCTCCGGCGTCGGCGCTGCCGGCAACGCGATCATCCGCCTGCTGCTCGCCCAGGGTGCACGCGACATCATCGGCTGCGGCCGCGACGGCGCGCTGTCCGGCGACGCCACCGAAGGCATGCACCCCTCCCGTAAGGCGCTGGCCGAGGCGACGAACCCTCGCCACGTCCACGGCTCCCTCAAGGAGGTCCTCAAGGGCGCCGACGTCTTCATCGGCGTCTCCTCCGGCAACATCCTTGACCCTGCCGACGTCGAGACCATGGCCGACGACGCCATCGTCTTCGCGCTGGCCAACCCCACGCCCGAGGTCGACCCGATCGGTGCCGGCAAGTACGCCGCCGTCGTCGCGACCGGCCGCAGCGACTACCCGAACCAGATCAACAACGTCCTGGCCTTCCCGGGCCTGTTCCGTGGCCTCCTGGACGCCAAGGTCAAGGAGATTACGACCGAGGTTCTGCGCGTCGCCTCCGTGGCTATCGCATCCGTGATCTCCGAGGACGAGCTCTCGCCCTCCTACATCATCCCCGGCGCCTTCGATAAGCGGGTTGCCCCCGCCGTGTCCAAGGCTGTGCGTCGCGCCGTGCGCGATCTTCCGACCGTGGATATCCCAGTTCAGCCCGATATGGATGTGAACTGAGAGTCATTTCGGC
>CAUTGT010000090.1:0-5452 GCA_963537735.1 uncultured Actinomycetaceae bacterium
TCGAGTATTCGTCGTTCGACGAGGCCGGGGTGCCCCGAGGCGACCTGCAGCCCTACGGCGAAGTGATCGTCCCCTTCGATCACGCCCTGCGCCGCTCCGACATCGATCTCTCAGTCGTTCCCGTCATCCGCACCGAGGATGGACCTCTCATCGAAGAGTCCTACATCGTCGACGAAAACGGCATGGTCACCGTGGAAATCACGGATCTGGAGGCCGCCTACACCGTGACACGCCCTCTCGGCCGGCGTTAGTCGCGCAGGCGGCGCTCGCCGCTTGATAAGTGTGGGGCCCAGGCATCGCGCCTGGGCCCCACACTCACGTTGAAGACGCGTGTCAGGAAGCTGAAAGCTTCGAACGACGACGCTCAGCGAGCTCGTCGACGAACGCGGGCTCGGAACGCTCAAGGGGCAGCTCCGCGAGCGAACCCTCGACCTCGCGCCAGACGCGGCCCACGGCAATACCAAAGACGCCCTGTCCGCCCTGCAGAAGATCGATGACCTCATCGGTAGAGGTGCACTCGTAGACCGAGGCTCCGTCGCTCATCAGCGTAATGGAGGCGAGGTCATCCACTCCCCTATTCTGCAGCGACGACACGGCGACGCGAACCTGCTGGAGAGAAACGCCGGCGTCCAGGAGCTTCTTGACGACCTTGAGGACAAGAATGTCGCGGAAGGAGTAGAGGCGCTGCGAGCCGGAGCCGCGCGCGGCGCGGATCGACGGCTGCAGGAGACCGGTGCGAGCCCAGTAATCGAGCTGACGGTACGTGATGCCAGCCGCGCTGCACGCAACCGGACCGCGGTAGCCCATCTCGTCCGTATCAAGCCCCTCGAGGGGGTCGCCAAACAGCATACCTTGCCGGCTTGCTGCGTTCGCTTGTGCGCTCACTCGTGGGCTCCTTGCGGGTAATTCTTGATGAGAACAGGACTACGGTAGAGCACGAGCGACGCTCGGTCAATGACCGGCTCGGCGAGTCTAACCTTCATGTTGAACATGAGACTTAGTCCCCGTCCTCAGCCAGCGATGACACCGCCACCGCCAGCATGTCCCGATGCAATTCGGCGAACAGGTCACCCAGTTCGATAGCACGGGCGCGCGCACGCTCCCGGTCCGCGCCACGGCCTCGTCCCCTCTGGGAAGAAACTGTCTGGTCGATGATATCGGCACTGCGCTCCGCACCCTGGCGGACGGCACGCAGCACCCGAACATCCACTCCCGCAGACTCGAGACGCGCGATGGTAGAAACTGCTTGCACGCAGCGAGATGGGAAATAACCGGCCAGATCCGGAGTGATCAGCCCCAGCCGCGCATAGCGCTCGAGGGTGTCCATATCGACACCCGTCAGGTCCGACAGGTCCGCCGCAGGAATGGCCCGGCGGCCCCCCAGCGACACTGTCTGTCCCTCTGAGGACACGACCTGCGCGACGCGACGGCGTACGGGCTCATGACCGGCATCGAGCGCATCAAGCTGCCCGCGAATCACACTGAGCGGAGTAAAAGAATCGCGCTGCTCCGTCAGGACGTAGCGCAGTCGCTCGACGTCTGCGGCCGAATACTTGCGATACCCGGATCCGGTGCGAGCGGGCGAGACGAGGCCTTCACTCTCCAGATAGCGAACCTTCGACAGCGAGATCGCGGGGAATTCGGGCTTCAGTGCATCAACGACGCGGCCGATCGACAGCTCCGGCGAATGGTCCGCGTCATGCGGCCACGAGGTCACTTCCTCAGCGGAAGCAACCTCGTGTCGACGTGCAAGAGCTGCGCACACGTCAGGCCTGCTTGGTCGACGGCTGGTAGGTCAGACGATACTTGCCGATCTGCACCTCATCGCCGGCGTGCAATTCGATCGAATCGACGCGCTCACGGTTCACGTACGTGCCGTTGAGGGAACCGGAATCGCGCACGATATGGCCGCCGTTCGAAGCAATGAACTGGCAGTGCTTGCGCGAGACCGTCACGTCATCGAGGAAAATATCTGCCTTGGGTGAACGACCGGCGTTCGTCACCTCGGGATCGAGGAGGAAGCGCGCGCCCGTGTTGGGGCCGCGCTGGACGATCAGGAGTGCGGAGCCGGCGGGCAGCGCTTCGACGGCCTCGCGATCGCGAGCAGACAGGGCAACGGGAGCCTCTTCGACGTCCTCCGTCACAGGCGCGAGGCCGAAGATGGAGGTCGCGGTCGGGTCAAGCGGCTGGTTGTCGGACATTATGCGCTCCAAACGATCATTTCAGGGACTGTATTAAGTGTAAACGTTCACCATCCGACAAGCGCGGGCACGGTGACTCCCCCGCCGATTATACGGTGGGACTTCACTGGTAGGTTGCGAACTGGGGCGGGCGCGGAGTCGCAATCGACTCAATCGTCATGTCGGTCGACGGAGTGATCGCCACGTTGGCGCCCTTTGCGCGCATCTGGGCTGCCGAACCAGCCTGGATATCCAGCGCGGTGGCGATTGTCTGCGACTCCCCGATCACTTTCCACGTGTAGGGCGACGCAATGGGAATTCCATCGACCACAATCGAGCCGGCCTGCCCGGTAAACGAGGACCGAGTCGACAGGCGAATGCCGTTGAGTTCGATCGCCTCGGCACCCGCATTGCGCAATTCGCCGAGCGTCATGACGAACTGCGTCGACGTCAGATTTGCGCCGGCGTCAACGACCGACACTGTGACGCCGGGGCCGTGCACTGGCACCGTACCCGCGGCGATCTGCGCCTGCGTTTCGGCCTTACGTGCCGCCTGCTCACGAGCTTGCGCTTCATCCGCAGCACTGCGCAGTTCGTCGAGTTCGCTGGACAGTTCACCGCGACGCGTACGCAGGTTTTGCTCCTGGGTGCCCAACTCATCGAGCACCGTCACGAGTTCTTGCTCGGACAGTCCTTCGAGGGGGTCGGATCGCTGAGCCCGCACCTGAGTGGCAAGCGCGAATCCCACAATCATGAAAATCACGAGCATGACGACGTGCAGCCCACGGGGCAACGCGAAGAAAGCCTGCCGCGCCCGCGCCCACAGGCGCGGGCCGCCGTGTGGTTCACGGTGAACGCCGTGCCCGCGGGGTGTGGGTTCGCTCTCGGAGAGGGAGGGGGTTGTCTCTGTGCTCTGTTCGCTCATGTCAGGCCTTCAGGAGCAGACGACGGATCGAGGCAGTGTTGGAGAAAATACGAATACCGAGCACAACGACGACAGCAGTCGTCATGGCAGATCCAACTCCCAGCTGGGTTCCGAGAAAGACCAGCAGACACGCAACGACGACGTTCCAGAAGAACGAGGTCACGAACACGCGGTCTGCGAAGCGCCCCTCCAGCCACGCGCGCCCCGCTCCAAAGAGCGCGTCCAGGCCGGCAACGACGGCGACGGGCAGGAACGGGGCCAGCCACGCGGGCACGGTCGGGTCGAGCAAGACGCCAAGAACGATGCCGATGATCAATCCGATGACGGCAATCATTGTGTGTCTCCTTCGGGTTGTGTGTCCAGCGGTTGTGCGTACTGCGATGAGGTCGGCGCCAGTGCCTCCATGCTGAGCGACTGCGAGACCTTCGAGCTCACCGTCATTCCGCTCACGGATTGGGCGGCGGACAGGTAGTCACCGGTGGATCCGCGTACGAGCGCGACGGACAGTGCGTTCGAGTCCCCGATCGCCACGACCTCGTAGGGTGAGGACACGGGGGTGACGTTGACCAGAATGGCCGAGCCTGCGGTGCGTACAAAAGTCTGTGGCCCAATGCGCTGGCCGTTGACCGAAATGGCCTCCGCGCCGGCAGCCCAGAGGGCGTTGACGACCATCGCGACGTCTTGATCCCGAACGGCACCACTGCCCTTTCCCGGGCCGCTTCGATCGGTGAGCGTCACGGTGATGCCGGGCCCACTGACGGGTCGTGTGGCGGTCACCAGGTCGCGCGCACCATCCACGGCAATTGGCGATCCGGACTGCGACAGGTCATCGATAGCACGGCCGAGCGACTGCACCTCGTCACTCAACGCTTCGACGCTGCTTGACTTCGCAGCAGCCTGCTCCTTCAGGTCGGCTTTCACGTCATTGGCCGGGCGCCGCAGCGAGTCAATCGCACTCACCGATCCGAATCCGAGGGCGACAGCCACTGCGAAGACGGCGATACGGTTGAAGAGTCCCGAGGGCCTCGAGCCGTGGTCTGCGCGGTAGTGCTCGTAGCCGGCGTCCAGGGGGTTGGAGAGAAGCGACGTGAGCAGGGACATCGAGGCAGCAGGGTCCATGGACGAGGCCTGGGGAGCAGCGTCGTTGTGCTCCTCCCCCGGCTCCGCGCCTCGATGTCCCGGCTGCGTCACTGGCCCGAGCTCCAGCGTCGCTGCACGCGCTCGTCGCGTTCGAACGCGTCGAGGTGCTCAACGACGATGCGGCGCAGCTGCGCGGGTGCATCCTCGTGCTCGTCGATCCAGCGGCGCAGCAGTCCGACGGAGCGATCGACGCTGCCATCGCGGTCAACGTCGACACCGAGAGCAAGGACTCCGTTTGCATAGCGCAGCGCCATGCCGATCGTGTGGGTCTCCCAATAGGAGATCATGCGCTCGACGGCGGTGCCGATACCGGTCTCCCCCTCCCACGACGAGGCCTGCAGGCCAGCCAGGGTCGCGGTCAGGTAGTCATTCGACAGGGTATCGGAGAACACCGACTCCCAGGCCCGCGCGCGAGCTTCCTCCGTGGGCAGTGACGCGAGGGCCTCGACGCTCATCCGAGCCGCTTCACCCGAGCCGTCGGCGCTGCGCCAGGACTCGATGGCCGCCTCGTCGACGAGGCCGCGGGCAGCCAAGGCGCGCCGCGCACGCCAGGCGATGTCGGGGTTGTCGCTGGCGGCGAACTCGCGGACCGTCGCCTCGTACTCATCTCCGCCGCGGGCGGCGAATTCGGCGATGAATGCGCGCGTGTACGAGCGCCACGCGTCGGAGTCCTCGGTCTCACGAGACAGACGGATCATCGTCGCCAGCACCTGGTCGTGGACGTCTGAGCGCGCCTGCCCCGGCAGGAACGAGGAGATTGCCTCGGCGACGAACAGCAGGAGGCGATCACGGATCGCAGGCTCAGTTTCGGACGGAACGGCGTTCAGGACCGCGACGACAAAGCGGCGCGGATCCAGCAGACCGTCGCGCACGGCGTTCCAGAGCGACGCCCAGATGACGGCTCGCGTGATAGCGGCATCGATAGTGCCCACGTAGGCCAGCGCGACGTCGGTCGAGCGCTCGTCGAGGCGCGAGATCGCGTAGGTAAGATCATCGTCGTTGACGACGACCAGGTCAGCGGAAGCAGCGCCACCGGGCACCGCCACAACACCCTCGGGATCAATGGGGGCAGTTTCCCCGTCGATACGGACGTCGAACACGTGCGTGCGTTCGAGCGCCCCCGCCGCGACGCGCCACGTCGAAACGGTGACACGATGAGGACGCAGCACGCCGTTGCACGCCTCACCGCCCTGGTGGAGCGTGAAGT
>CAUTGT010000091.1:0-5382 GCA_963537735.1 uncultured Actinomycetaceae bacterium
CGAGGTTGCGGCTGGTCTCCACGTACTCGTTGGCGCCGTAGCCCTCGTCCGAGACGATGCGCTCGACGTCCGAGGGGTAGCCGGGAATCGGGAAGTGGCGGTAGACGCGGATGCCGAGCTTCTCGAAGCGCTCCTTCACCTCGGCGGCAGCCTTGTTGTCGTCCGTCCACTGCGTGATGACGACGGAGCCGACGTACAGGCCGCGCTCGCGGAACTCGTCGATCTGGCGCAGGACCTCGTCGTCGTAAGTGGTGCCCATGTCGGCGCGGACCTTTCGGCGCGCGAAGTCCTTGGCGTTGACGGCGACGATGATCTCAACCTCGTCGGCCAGCTCGCGCAGCATACGCACCTTGTTGTCGGGCGTAAAACCGGGCAGAACACGCGACGCGTGCATATCGTCGATCAGCTTGCCACCGAACTCCAAATACAGCTTTCCGCCGAATTCGCTTCGTCGCTGGGCGATGTGCCGAGACTGCATCTCGATGTACTGATCACTATCAAAACCGATGCGGTGCATGCATCCTCCGAGGTCGCGGAAATAAAGGGGCCGTCCGTGCGGGGCGGTCAGGCGCTGTCACGCTCTCGGGATTCCATTGTAGGCACGCATGGGCCCCACTCTCCGGATGGGGCGCGCGAAAGGGGTCCGACCTCACACAATGTGTCGCTGCATCGCCCAGCGCGTCAGCTCGTTGCGGTTGGAGAGCTGGAGCTTGCGCAGAACCGAACTCACGTGGGTTTCGACGGTCTTGATGGAGATGAACAGGTCGTGGGCGACTTCCTTGTACGTGTAGCCGCGGGCGATGAGGCGCATGACCTCCTGCTCGCGCGCAGACAGCAGGTCCAGTTCGGTGTCGGTCGTGGAGACCTCGCCCGTCCCGAAGGCGTCGAGCACGAAGCCGGCCAGGCGCGGGCTGAAGGCGGCGTCCCCGGCGGCGACACGGCCGATGGCCTCGACGAGGTCGGGGGTGGAGATCGACTTGGTGACGTATCCGCGGGCGCCCGCGCGGATGACCTGGACGACGTCCTCGGCGGCGTCCGAGACGGACAGAGCCAGGAAGTGCAGGCCTTCGATGTCGCGGCAGGTGCTGGCCACTTCGGCCCCGCCTCCACCGTTTCCGCCGGGCAGGTGCACGTCGAGGAGGGCCACGTCCGGGGTGAGCGCGCGGCAGGCCGCGATGGCGCCCTCGACGTCGGAGGCGTCGCCGACGACCTCCAGGTCGGCCCCGGAGTTTTCGAGCTCGGCGCGCACGCCTGCCCGAACCATGGGGTGGTCGTCGATGACGAGGATGCGGATGGTCACTGTGTCCTCCCGTTGGGCGCTGTTTCTTCCAGGATATCGGAGCGCGGCACGCTCAGAGCAACTTCGGTTCCGCGCGCGAGACGCCTGATCGTGGCGTTTCCCCCGGCCCTGCGCAGGCGCCCGACGATGGAGTCGCGCACACCGTGTCGGTCGGCCGCGATGGAGGCGGGGTCAAAGCCCTCGCCGCTGTCCTTGATGAAGGCCTCCACGGCCTGGGGACGCACCTCGACGTAGACGGAGACGGGCGGGGCGCCGTGGCGCACGGCATTTTGGCAGGCCTCGGCCAGGGCGGCGACAAGTGCAAGCTCGCCGGGACCCGGGCACATATCGCCGACGACGACCACACTGATGGGCACGCCGTAGCGACTCTCGACGCCCACAACCGCCTCGGTGACGGCGGCATCGAGGGAGTCGGCGGCCTGCGCGTGGCCCGTGTAGAGCCAGGCGCGCAGCTCGCGTTCCTCGGTGAGGGCGATGGCGCGCACGCGGGCAGGGTCCTCGGCGGAGGCGCGGATGAGGGTGAGGGCCTGGAGCACGGAGTCGTGCAGGTGGGCGGCGATGTCGGCGCGCTCGGATTCGCGCACGCGCTGCGCCTGGGCCTGCGACAGGTCCTTCGTCGTGCGCAGCCACATCGGCACGAGGGCGAAGAGTACGCCCGCAACGAGGGCAGCCCCGATGAGGCCGCCGCGCAGCAGAATAATCGGCGGGTTGTCACGCGAGGCCACCATGACGACGCCGAGGCTCAGCAGCAGGATGCCACCGAAGACAGCGCCGATAAAGCGCAACGACCGCCAGGAACTCACGTTGCGACTCTGGCTCCACACGAGCGCAATGCCGGAGACGATCGAGACGATGGCCCCCATGTCTCGCCAGTCCAGGGTGCCCGTCGCGTTCAGGATCGTGCCGATGATCGCGCCGACGATCAGGGCCACGCCGACGACGAGCAAGCGGTTACGCGACACTTGGGCGGCACGTTCCTCGCGCAGTCGGACGAGGCCGGGGCTGAGCGTGCCCTCCCCGCTTCGCTCCGGGGAGTCTTCGGGGACCGTCACCCACAGCCACAGGTAGATGCCAATACCCACGCCCAGGGCAGTGAGGCAGACGAACATGACGCGCACGAGCGTGACCGGCAGCCCGAGGTGCACGGCCAGGCCGGAGGACACGCCGGCCATCCAGGGCGCAGGCATGTCCGGGCTCGCTGCGGTTGCGCGCACGAGCGGGGGCCTGCTGGGCGGCGCCGGGATCGGCGGAGTCCACCCAGGCCGAGGGGAGTTCACGGGTCTGCTCACGCTTCCATTGTGGCATGCCACGGGGGTAACCCCCGGGGTACCCCCACCACAATCAGGGGCCGTTCAGGGAGTCCCCTACTATCGGGCGCACCCGCTTCTTTGGTTGAGTAGTGGTATCGATCCACGCCGCGTGGATCCCATCGAGAGGAAGTGCATGATGAGTTGGTCCACTGGCACACCGGACCCCAACGCTGAGTACGAGCAGCGCCCGCCCGCCAACGGGTTCTTTGATTCCGTCCGAGGCTCGGGCTGGTACCGCGCTAAGCCCCGCGTCATCGGCGGCGTCTGCGCCGGCATTTCCGCCCGCCAGGGGTGGGATCTCTCGCTCGTGCGCGTTCTCGTGGCGGCTGGAGCCTTCTTCATGCCGGTCGTTGCCCTTGCCTACGGACTCGCCTGGCTGCTCCTGCCCGAGGCTGAGGACGGTCGCATTCACATTGAAGAGACCCTCGAAGGACGCTTCGACGTGGCCGTCATCGGAGGCATGTTGATGATGCTCGCCTCCGTCTCCTCGGTCTTCTCCGACGTCAGCATCTTCGGCGTCATGGGGATCGGCTGGTTCAGGCTGATCGTGATGGCGGCGGGCCTGGTTGCGATCATGGCCATCATCGCGGGAATCGCGCGCACTGGCTCGCAAGGAACGGTCAAGCCGCGCTCTCAGTACGGGACCCCGCAGTACGGCACGCCCCAGCAGCAGGCGTCGGCGGCGGGAGCTTCCAGCCCTTTTGGACACAGCGCCCCGGGCGCTAAGGACACGGGTGCCACCATGCCACAGCAGCAGAACGCTCAGGCCCCCGAGGGCTTCCCCGCCTACGGCGTCCCCGCAGGAAGCGCGGGCGCCCCGCGCCCCACAGGCGCCGCCACCTCCGCGACTCAGGGCACGAATGCCGGGCCGCGCCCGGCCGCCGCTCGCCCCACCCAGCCCCACCCCGGCTGGACGCCTCCCCCGACCGCGCCCAGGCCTCGTCAGTGGACCCCGCGTCCCATGCCAACGCATCGCCCGCGCACTGTCTCCAGTCGCGTGAACCTCGCGATCACTGGCCTGCTGATCCTGGTGGTAGCCGCCGTTTTCGCCGGCATCTACATGGTCGATAAAGGGCCCGCCATCCCCTTCATCACCGGTGAGACGGAGGCGCAAACGGTCGCCCGCGTCATCTCGATCGGCGGCGGCGTGTGCCTGATCATTGTGGGTCTGTCCCTGGCGATCGCCGCCCTGCGCGATCGCAGCGCCGGTTGGCTCACCGCCCTGTCGGTCATCGGCATGGTGATGGCGCTCCCCACAGCCCTCCTTGGCACCCAGGCCTCTCACCCGACCAATTTCTACATCAACACAAACGTGGGCAGCATCGGCTCCCAGACGACGCTCGACTGGACGGTCGACAAGGTCAGCGGAGGCAACCCGACCAGCTCGACCACCCTCGACCTGACCGGCGCGCCCGTCGGCACAACCAAGACGATCACGGTCGACTGGCGGGCCTGGAGCCGACTCACCATTCAGATGGCCGAGGGCCAGCCCGTGCAGATCATCTGCCAGTCCAGCATCGATACCCTCTCCACCAACATGGACGGCAACGGCTGGGCCGAGCCCTTGGACGGCTGCTCCGGCGTGACCGTCTCCTCCCCCGCCTGGGGAAAGCCCTCGCTCGGCGGCATCACGATTCTCATCACCGACGACGCGGACATCGACACGCTGACGATCGTGCAGTCCCCCGACGCCTCGGGCACCTGGGGTTCGACGCCGGCGGCACCCTCCGCCACGCCCTCGGCGACTCCGAGCGCGACCCCGAGCGCCACCCCGAGCGCAACGCCAACCCCGTCCCCTACCCCCACCGTCGCCCAGTCGGGTAACTGAGGAAGGAATACGACCATGACTACTTCCAACGACGACCGCACCACCCAGCTGCCCGAATTCGACGAGACCACGCCGCTGCCGACAACCCCCGCGCCCTCCATCGGCGCAGGTCAGGACGCAACCACGGAGATGCCGACCTCGTCGCCCGACCTCTCCTCGGACCCGCTCGCGATCTTCCGCGAGGCCCCCACGACTCAGATGCCTGCCGATCCCTTTCGGGCAGACGCTGGCGCTGCGAGCCAGGCGGGCGCATCGGGCGCTCAGGGCTCACAGGCGCAGGCTGGCACTCCCGCTGGCTCTGTAGGCGCGGGCGCGCGCACTGCCTTCGATCCGGCCTCCACGGGTGAGGCAACTCCTCGGGGGCACGAGGCCGGGGCGGGAGCAGGAGCTCACGCTCCCTCAGGCGCTTCTCCTGCTGCCGGTGCGGGGGCACCCGGTTCTCACACATGGACCGCCCAGCACATCAACGGCGCGACCTATCCTCTCCCCGAGGCCCCCCGCAAGGGCGTGCGCGTCGGATCTTTCGTGTGGGGTCTCCTCGTGTGTATGGCGGGCGTTTTCCTCATCGCCGAGGCCTACATCACGAACCTCAACCTGCCGGTCCTCGGGATCAGCGCAATCGCGGCCCTAGGCGTCATTCTGATCCTCACGGCTCTCTTCTCGGGTCGATCCAAGAAGACACCGAAGCAGGGCACCGGCGCGTCGCCCATCACTGACCCGGCCAACGCAATCCGCAGGGACTGACGCGGCCGCGCAACGCGCGCACAAACGGGTGGGCCCGGGAAGCAATTACTTCCCGGGCCCACCCGTTGCTTGTCAGAAGCACCTGATCAAAGCAGATCCAGCATCGCAGGAGCCACCAGCTTCAGGACGTTCTCACGGCCTTCCTTCGCGCTGGGGGCATCCACCGCGTAGGCGGCCATCTGCTGGCAGGTCGCCAGGTC
>CAUTGT010000092.1:0-5380 GCA_963537735.1 uncultured Actinomycetaceae bacterium
CCCTGGTGCTGCCGGGGTTCATGTGGCTGCGGGCGGGAGGGCGCTCGTCGCTCGTTGCGATCGGCGCGGCACCCGCGTTCACCTTTGGTCTGATCACGATCCTGTCGGTCGCCTACCCGGCGCTCGACATCGAGTGGGAGCCCTCGACGGCGCTGCCGATCCTCGGCATGAGCGCACTGGGAGGCGCCGGCGCGTGGAGCCTCAGCTTCTTCCACCGCAACAACAACGGATTTTCTCTGCGGGGAGTTCCCCTGCGCGAGGCCATTGGCGTGCGTCAGCCGATTGGTGGGCGCCAGGCCGCGATCCGTTCGGCCACGTGGGGCGCGATCCTGGTGGGCTTCGTCCTCGCGGCGCTGCCCCTCCTGATGGGCGCGGCCCCATCGAACCCCGTCCAGCAGTGGGATCCGACGTTCCACCAGAACGGCGTGCACGCGATCCTGTACGGCAAGAACGCCAGTCCCTTCGGCGGCCTTCACGAGCTGTACGGCGGCCGCAACGTCTACTATCCGACGGGCTGGCATGCATTCGTGGCACTGTTCGCGCGCTACAACTCGGTTGTCCAGGCCTCGAACGTGTCCTCGCTGGCGCTCATGGCCGTGTGGGTGATTGGCCTGGCGGCGCTCGTCTCGGTGCTGACCGCCTCGCGTAGCGCGATCATGGCGGCGCCCATCATCGGCGGCATGCTGCTCAATATGCCCGCCGACGCGCTCACCATGTACAACCAGTGGCCCAACTCGACGGGCACCGCTCTGGTGCCGGGTCTGGCGGCCATCGCGATTGTCGTGGGACGCCGATTGGTGGCCGACCTGCGTGCGGGCGATGGGCTGCGCGCTTTCATGCGCCGCATTCCGCAGGCAGTGTTCCTCCTTATCGGTGCCATCGGCCTCGTTGGCACACACCCGAGCGCCGCCTTCTCGATCCTCGCGTTCCTGATTGCGCCGCTCCTCGCCTCCATCGCGTCCCTCGCTCGACGCGCCTACGGTCGCGGCGGACGAGGCCAGCTTGCCGCCCTCGCGTGGGGTGTCCTCGCGCTTGTCGTCATTGCGGCGCCGCTCCTCGCGCTGTCGTCGTCGAAGATCCGGGCCATGGGTAGTTACAACCGCAAAGGCAGTAACTGGGGCGAAGCCTTCATGCACGCCTTCCTGCCCTACCCGCCCTTCTCGAACACCTCCGGCAATATTCAGTGGATGATCGTCCAGCTCATTCTCCTGGTCGTCGGCATCGCGGCGACCGCGCGCCTGTACCTGCTGTTCCGGCGTCCGGATCCCCTCGAGCGTGCCGCCGCGCGCGCCGGACTCACCGATGACGTGGATGTGGACGCGGAAGAGGGGGCCCTGGCCTCGGCAGAAGAGATCGAGGAGTCCGAGGAGGAGGCGCAGCCCCTGCCGTTCTGGCCCCTGTTCTCATACGTGATCCTTGCGGCCCTCACCGCCCTGGCGTACTCGCCCGACTCGGCGCTGCGCACCTACCTGCTGGCCCCCTGGTACAAGGACGCCCGTCGCATCATGGGGGTCGAAGACATCGCGCTGACCATCCTCATGGCGGTCGGCGTCGCCGCCATCGTTCGCGTCATCCACGCCGCGTGGACAAGGTCCCTGCAGCGGATCCTCGCTGAACGCGGAGCCGACGACAACATCGAGGCGCCGCGCTGGCCGATTCAATTCTCGGTTGGCCTGCTCGTGGTGGTCCTGTCGGGCATTGGTGCAATCGACGCGCGAAACGCGGCGGTCGCCCAGGTGTACGACCCGACTCGCCTCGGGAAGCCGGGTATGGCCACGATCGGCGAGCTCGCCATGCTGCGCCGTATGCCGTACACGACCGCCCCCGACGCACTTATTCTGGGCGACCCGATCGCGGGCGCGGCGTACTCCGAGATGATCGGTGGACGTAAGGCCGTTTTCCCGCAGCTGAGCACCGCAAATGCGGACGTGGTCTCGCAGAAGATTCTCACCCAGCATTTCCACGATATCGGGACCGACCCCGGGGTGTGCGAGGTCGTGCGCAGGCTCGGCATCACGCACTTCTATGAAGAGGAAGACGGCGCGTACTACAACTTCATGCGATCCTCCCGTCACCCCGGTCTCTACAACGTCGACACGTCCACCGGCTTCGAGCTGGTCGACGCGGGCGGCACCGCGAAGCTGTGGAAGATCACCGCGTGCGGCGAGGTAACGCCGGGCGGCGGGCGCGAGGCCTTCGCGACTGGCGTGACCGGCGCCCGAGACTGACGCCCGGACCCTATCCAGGGGGCGTGCCCTGCCTCGGGCTGCTCGACACGAGGCCCGCCCGGCACTCGAACCCGCGCGATTGGCCACAATGCGCCCCGTCCCCGAAACGAAGCCGCACCACTCCCGCTGCTCTCGTTACCCTTGACACCATGACGACGAACATTCCCGGCCCCGCGCCCCTCGGTGACAAGCTTCGTATCGCCTTCCTCGGTCCGTTCGGCACGTTTACCGAGCAGGCCGTCCACCAGGTCGCTCCCGCCGGCGCGATCCTCATGCCGATGACGAGCGCCCCGCAGGCGCTCGCGGCCGTGCGCCGCGGCGAGGCCGACCGCGCCGTCGTCCCGATCGAAAACTCCATTGAGGGCGGCGTTAACGCGACGTTGGATTCGCTCTCGCACGGCGAGCCCCTCGTCATCGTCGCCGAGATGCACGTGCACGTTGTCTTCCAGCTGGCCGTCCTGCCGGGCACGCGCCCCGAGGACATCCGCCGCATCGGCACCCATCCGCACGCGTGGGCGCAGTGCCGTGGCTGGGTCGAGGAGACCTTCCCCGGCGCGATCCACGTGCCCGCCACGTCGACTGCTGCCGCCGCAGAGCTCCTTTCGGACGGCGACGCTTCCTTCGATGCTGCCCTGTGCAACGCGGTCTCGGTCAACACCTATGGCCTGGAGGCCCTGTTCACCGACGTCGCCGACAACCCGGGCGCGATCACCCGCTTCGTTCTGGTGGCCCGCCCCGGCGTGGTTCCCCCGCCGACCGGCGCGGATAAGACGACCATCCAGGTGGCCCTGCCGGTCAACGAGTCGGGCGCCCTGCTGACGCTCCTCGAGCAGTTCTCGGCGCGCGGCGTCGACCTGTCCCGCATCGAGTCGCGCCCGAGCGGCGATGGCCTCGGCAATTACACGTTCAGCATCGACATCGTCGGCCACATCCGCGAGGAGCGCGTCCAGGCGGCCCTCGTCGGCCTGCACCGCTACTCGCCGGAGGTCCGCTTCATGGGGTCCTACCCGCGCGTCGACGGGGTTCGCGCGTCGGTGGCCCCGGGGACGACGGACGAGGCCTTCCGTGCGGGTCGCGCGTGGGTCGCGGACCTGCTGCACGGCGGGGACGGCACGGGCGAGGCCGCGGGCAACGCGCCGTCCTGGCCGCTGGCCTGACGCGCGTTCCGGCGCGGATCCAATAGGCGTCGCCCCGGCAGGCCTGCAGCGCTGGGGGATAAGCCGGGTCACGGCATCCGCTGCTCCAACGAACTGTCAACCGATCTGTATCGGGTAGGTCTGCACCAGTTAGGGAGCATTACACCAGTTAGGGAGCATTGCACTACCTCCGAGCTGGTGTAATACCCTTCTAAGTGGTGTAACACCACTTAGAAACAAGGCAGATCGTGGAGATGTGCAGTGGATTGGTGTTGGAGATATACGAGCCCTAGCCTCGAGGCTCCGCGCCGAGGCGTAACGAGATGCCTGGTCGAGGTGCAACGAGAAATCTAGCGTCCCATCGTCGGGATTCAACCCGTTAGGGAAGATTCAACGTGATCGGGAAGATTCCACCCGACCAGAAGGGGTTGAATGTTCCCGATCGGGTGTAACACCTCATCGGTAACAAGCGTCGTCGTGGCACTTGCCGCCAACAACGTCCCTGTCGGCGTTCAAAGGGCGTAGACCCTGCAGCACTGCACTAGATACAGCAGCGATGCACTAGTTGTGAGGGCATTGCACTGCTTCCTATCTAGTGGAATGCCACGCCAAGTAGTGCAACGCTGCGCTAAGTAGTGCACTGCTACTTGGCAACAAGTTTGTGCGAGGCATGCGCCGCTCAATAGCCGCTCCAGCGAGCTTCTCAACGAGCTCGATTGGGCAGGTTTGCACCAGTTAGGGGGTATTACACCACCTCCGAGCTGGTGTAATACCCCGATAAGTGGTGTAACACCATTTTGCAACAAGTTGAGATGCGGGTAATCCTGCAGACCGCCGAGGAAACACCTTGGTATGTTCCTCGTCAGTCCCAGAATTCTTCGCTTTGTGTGCTTTGCACGGAGACGGATCAGCCGGGCAGCAGCTCCATCCACGTGCGCTCGACGGGGACGGCGATATCGAGGGCGCCGGCCTGCATGCGAATGTGCATGGTGTGGGCGAGGCCGATCGCGTCGCCATCCACCTGGCACACCTGGGCTTCTTCGGCTGTGACGGACGCGCCCTTCGCCTGGCGGAACGCGACCTTGCCGGTCGAGACGGGCAGGTTGATGGGGCGCAGGCCGATGAGCTGTCCGAGCATCTTCCAGGTGACGTTCGCCCAGCCGAGCAGGCCGGCCTGCGCGTCGACCGCGATGACGTCGATGAGGCCGTCCGATAGCTCCGCGTCGGGGGCGAGGACCAGCATCTTCATCTCGCCCGCGTTCGCGAACATGACGGAACGCGCCTCGATGCGGGTGATCTCATCCGCGGGTGAGTGTAGGGGTTCCGTGCTCGCCGAGGCGGCCTCGTTCAGGGCCTCTCCTGCGATCTGGTCGCCGACGCCCAGGGGGTCCGCCACTCGAGCGGCGGGGGAACGCAGGGTTAGGCGCGCCTTCATGCGCGGCACGCCCATCGCGCCCAGGCCGGCCCACACGTAGGCGATCCATCCGATGCGCTTCTTCAGCTCGGGGTTTGTGTCCGCCATCGTTGCGCCGTCGTAACCCATGCCCGCGACGACGAGGCACGCGTACTCGTCCGCGCGCGGCTCGGTCGGCGAGGCCGGGGAAGCTTGGTCCGCAGCGTCGCCTTCGGGGTTCAACGCGTTGCGCGCAGCGAGGCGCAGGCCGCCCTCGGCGGGCTGAGTGGACTCGCGGGTGACGTCGTCGACGCGCACCCACGCCAGGTCGACCGCGCGGTGGTTGCGGTCGAGTGCGACGGCGAGGGCCTCTTCGGGGCTGTCCGGGATGGACAGGTTGCCGGCCAGGACGTTGCCGGTGCCCACGGGGATGATGCCCATGCGCACGCCGGATCCGGCCATGCCGGCTGCGACGGCACGCACGGTCCCGTCTCCGCCTGCGGCGATCACGACGGACGCTCCCTCCTCGAGGGCGCGCACGGCCTGCCCGGTGCCCGGATCCTCGCGGGTGGTCTCGCGCCAGTGCACGTGGTCGATGCCCAGTTCCTTGGCCTTGCGGTTGA
>CAUTGT010000093.1:0-5374 GCA_963537735.1 uncultured Actinomycetaceae bacterium
AGTCGCGCGTTGTCCGATTCGTCCTTCGTGATGTAGGCGATCGACTGGTCGGGGTCGCGCCCCCACGCGTCGAGAGCGCCGATCAGCTCGTCGAGGGCCGCGCGGGCCAGGAGCTTGGCGGCGGGTTCTCCCTGCGCCTCAGACACCTCGTGGCTGGCACGACGGGCCGCTCCATCCAGCACGATCATCGCGTCGACGAGAGCGCTCGGCCGATACTCCAGGAGCCCCGCCTCCAGGGGAGCCATGGCCGCTCCCAGCCCGGCCCCGGCCTCGTCCAGATCGGTGGAAGCGATCGAGAGATTCGAGCGCAGGGAGCGGGCGACGCGGCTCACGCGGGCGACCGTCAGGTCGGCGGCCGCCTGGGAGCGCACGCGGTCGGCTAGCTCGTGGGCCTCGTCAATGACGACGGCGTCGTACTCGCCGAAAAGCTCGCCCTCGCCGCACGCGTTAATTCCGAAGAGGGAGTGGTTCGTGACGACGACGTCCGCGTCCGCGGCCTCCACGCGAGCCGCCTGCGCGAAGCACTCGTCGATGAGCGGACAATGCTTGCCCAGGCACTCGGGCTTGGCGACCGACGCGTGGTGCCAGGCGCGATCCGAGACGCCCGGAACCAGGTCGTCACGATCCCCCGTCGTGGTCTCGCTGATCCATTCGCGGATGCGCAGGATCTCCTTGCCGAGCTCACCCGTCGGGCCGACGCTGATGTCCCGATCCTCAAACAGCGTGCCCTCGGTGGGGTAACCGCCGTCCAGCTTGTGCAGGCACGCGTAGTTCGACCAGCCTTTGAGCACCGCGACCTTCAGGCGCGCGCCCGTCACAGAGGCGACCGCGTCGACGACCACCGGCGCGTCCTTGACGAGGATCTGGCGCTGGAGCGCGAGCGTCGCCGTCGAGACGACCCCGCGCACGCCGTTCATCGCGCAGTGCGTCAGCAGCGGGACCAGATAGCCCACAGACTTACCCGTGCCCGTGCCCGCCTGCACGAGAAGGTGCTGGCGATCCTCCAGGGCCGCTGCGCCTTCGGCGACCATCGAGGCCTGCCCCTCGCGCGGGGACCCGCCCATCTGGGCGACGACCGCGTCGAGGACGCGGCCCGAGGCCTCGACCAGGTCCGCGCTCACTCCCCGCTCACCGCCGCGTCACCCACGGTACCGCCCACCGCCTCGCGGGCGATGACGGCGGCCAGGGCCTCGTCGACGCGCGCGACGATCCGCGTGCCCATCTCGACGTATTCCTCGCGCTCGACGTCGCCCTCCTCGTGGATCCGGTGCACGAGGGAGCCGGCCGAGTACGGCAGGATCGCGTCGACGGCCACGCGAGGTCGGGGCAGCATATCCTCGAGGGCCGCGCGCAGCGCCTCCACGCCCCAACCCGTGTGGGCGCTGAGCGGCACAGCGTTCGGGAAGACCGTGCGCAGCAGCGCGATCTGCTCGGGCGAGGCCAAGTCGGCCTTGTTGAGCGCGATCAGCTCGGGGATCTCCGAGGCTCCCTCGATCGTGTCGATCACCGAGCGCACGGCCTGCACCTGGGAGACCGGGTCGGGGTGGGCGGCGTCCACGACGTGCAAGATGATGTCGGCCTGGCCGACCTCCTCCAGGGTCGAGCGGAAGGCCTCGACCAGCTGGGTGGGCAGGTTGCGCACGAAGCCGACCGTGTCGGTGAGGGTGTACTCGCGACCGTCTGCGGCGCGCGCACGGCGCACCGTCGGGTCCAGCGTCGCGAACAGTGCGTCCTGGACGAGGACGCCCGCGTCCGTCAGGCGGTTGAGCAGCGTCGACTTACCCGCGTTCGTGTACCCGGCAATGGCTACCGACGGCACTCCTCCGCGGCGGCGCGAATTGCGCTGGGTGCGGCGGGCGGGTTCCATGCGCGCGATGTCCGCGCGCAGCTTCGCCATGCGCGTGCGGATCCGGCGACGATCCAGCTCGATCTTGGTCTCACCGGGGCCTCTGGAGCCGATACCCGCGCCACCCGCGACGCGACCGCCGGCCTGACGGGACATCGACTCACCCCAGCCGCGCAGACGAGGCAGCAGGTACTCGAGCTGCGCGAGCTCGACCTGTGCCTTGCCCTCACGGGACTTGGCGTGCTGGGCGAAAATATCGAGAATGAGGGCCGTGCGATCGACGACCTTAGCGTCGACGACGTCCTCCAGCCCACGGCGCTGGGAGGGGGCCAGCTCCTCGTCGACGATGACCGTGTCGGCCTCGACGGAGCGCACGATGTCGGCCAGTTCGCGGGCTTTGCCGGACCCCAGGTATGTCGCGGGGTCGGGCTTCATGCGGCGCTGGATGATGCCGTCGAGCACGCGCGAACCGGCGGTCTCCGCGAGCGCTGCCAGCTCGCGCAGCGAGTTCTCAGCCTCTTCCTCACTCTGCGTGGTGCGCAGGCCCACGAGCACGACCTTTTCGAGTCGCACCTGGCGGTATTCGACCTCGGAGATGTCCTCGCGGTCGGAGGCGCCAGTGTCGACGCGGCGCGTGCCCGCGCGGGCCTCGCGCTCGAGGTCACCCGCGTCCTGGGAAGTGTCCTGACCCGTCGTCGATGCGAGCGCCGTTCCCGAGCGCGCGAGAATGCGCGCGACAACGTCGTTGACGCGCTGGTCGCGCTCTTCTTTCGAGGAGTCCGCACCTGTGTGGGTCGTGTCCATAACCATCCTTTTTGTGGGGGCTTCTAGTGTCGCATGCGCCGCCCCCATCTGCGCCTGCGCGCGCGGGCGCGATAGGCTTTCTTCCGTGGACGAACAGTATTTCACCGACTCTTCCCCTGCGAGCGCGGAGGAGATTCGCACGATCGAGGTGAGCGCGCGCGGCTTCGACCTGTCGATGCGCGTGTCGTCGCGCGTGTTTTCGGGTTCGAAGCTCGATCTGGGCACGCGTCAGCTCCTGGGGATCGCCCCGGATCTGCCCGAGGACGGGACCTTCCTGGACCTGGGCTGCGGGTGGGGTCCGATCGCGACGATCATGTCGCTGGAGTCCCCCGGCGCCACCGTGTGGGCGGTGGACGTGAACTCTCGCGCGGTGGATCTGACGCAGCGCAACGCCCAGTCCAACGGCGCGAGCGGCGTGCGCGCGCTCAAGGCCGAGGAGGCGCTGGCCTCGTCGCAGGAGTCGGACACGCGCTTTGACGTCATCTGGTCCAACCCGCCCGTGCGCATCGGTAAGGATGCGATGCACGAGATGCTCCTGGCGTGGCTGGGCAGGCTTGCCCCCACCGGCGTCGCCTACCTGGTCGTCCAGCGCAACCTGGGAGCGGATTCGCTCATCACGTGGCTGAACGGCCAGGGCCTGCGGGCCTCGAAGTACGCGTCCAAGAAGGGCTTCCGCATCATCGAGGTTCGCCCCGCCTGACGCGCTCGTCTCAACCGACGAGGCCGGGGCCGCGTCGCGCTCCCCGGCGCCGTTTTCTGGGGTGCGAGCTCAGGGCAGGCGGATGTCGGCGACTCGGGTCGCGGGGCCGGTGAGGAACACCGACGCGTCCGTGATGCGGGGGTGCTCCCCCGTCCAGTCGATGACGCCATCGAGGCCGACGATGACCGTTCCGCCCGGAATATCCACGACCCACTGGGTGGGCGCACCGGGGCCGCGTCGCAGCGCGGTGGCGAGGGCCGCCGCACAGCACCCGGTGCCGCACGCCTGGGTCTCCCCCACGCCTCGTTCGAGGACACGCATCGCGATGTGCCCGCGCTCGTCCTCGGGTTCGGTCAGGTCGACGACCAGCTCGAGGTTGGTCCCCGCCTGGGGCGCCGGATCGTAGGAGGGGCGCTGGGCCTGGGGGATCTGGGAGACGTCAACGGTCGGCAGGAACACGCCGCGCAGGGTCTCCTCGTCGGCCAGCTCGACCACCGTGTGCGGGTTGGGCATGTCCACCCAGATACCGCCCATGACTGTATCGATACCGGGGACTCGCACGTCGATCGTCTCGCGCGCCGGAGAGGCCGCCGGCCCCATGTCGACGCGGTAGCTCGCCCCCTGCCCCTCGTCCTCGGACTCGGGGGTGACGCGCTTGATGCCACCGCGCGTGGCCACGTCCAAAGTCTGCCCGACCGGCAGATCCACGAGCCCCTCGCGGCGCAGGTGATCGACGAAAACGCGCACGCCGTTGCCGCACATCTCGGCCTTCGAGCCGTCCGCGTTGCGGTAGTCCATGAACCACAGGCCGTCGCGTTCGACGGCCCGGATGAAGCCATCCGCACCAATCCCGAAGGCCGGTGAACACAGCGTCGCAACCTCGACCTCGCTGGGGTTGTAGTCGTCGTATTGGTCCGTGGCGACGACGAAAGAATTACCGGCACCGTGGGCCTTGACGACGCGGGCATGGGAGGGCAGCTGCGTGTTCATCATGGCTCCACCGTAGCCCCCGGCTCCCGGGCGCGCAGCCCCCGCCCGTGTTACGAGCGTCCCAGGGCGGCCTCGGCCTCGCGCTGCGTCAACTCGACGACGTGGTGCACCACGGCCTCGTCCGAGTCGAAGTCCTCCACGTTCAGCCAGTGCACGCGCGGATCCGGCCGCAGCCACTTGACCTGGCGGCGCGCCAGCTGACGCGTGGCCAGCGCGATGGATTCCACGGCCTCGTCCTCGCTCATCTGTCCGTCGATGACGGCGAGCGCCTGGGCGTATCCCGTCGCACGGGACGCGGTCTTAGCCTCGCGCAGGCCCACGTCGATGAGGGCACGCACTTCCTCGATGAGTCTGCCGTCCATCATGGCGCGGGTGCGCAGCGCGATGCGCTCATCGAGCTCCTCCATCGGGCGGCGCAGCGCCACCATGAGGGAGGGCGCCACGAACTCGTGGCGGGGCATGGACGCCGAATAGGGGCGCCCGGTCAGCTCAATGACCTCGAGTGCGCGGATGATCCGGCGGGCGTTATGCGGGTCGATGCGCTCGGCCGACACCGGGTCGAGCTGGGTAAGGCGATCGTGCAGGCCGCGCGAGCCCAATGGCCCCTCGGCTTCCTCTTCGAGGCGGGCGCGCACAGCCGGGTCCGTGCCCGGAAACTCGATCACGTCCAGGAGGGCGCGCTGGTACAGGCCGGAGCCTCCCGCGACCACCGCGACGCCCCCACGCTCATGGATACCCGCCACGTCGGCTCGCGCGTGCTTCTGGTAGGCGGCCACCGAGGCCTCGTCGCGCACGTCCAACACGTCAATCTGGTGATGAGCGATCCCACGGCGCTCCTCCACCGGAGTCTTCGCCGTCCCCACGTCCATGCCCCGGTAGAGCTGCAGGGCGTCCGCGGAGACGATCTCACCCGCGCCGCTCGCACCCAGCGCACCCGGAAGCACGCAGGCCAGCTCCAGGGCCAGATCCGACTTGCCCGAGGCCGTGGGCCCCACAACCGCGCACACGACGTCCGACGCGCGCCTCACCGATGT
>CAUTGT010000094.1:0-5372 GCA_963537735.1 uncultured Actinomycetaceae bacterium
GTGGCCGGGAGCGGTGGTTATCCACCTCCCGGCCACGGCCTCGCGTGCGTCTGATTCTGCGCTCAGGCTCCCAGTGCCGCCTCGATGCCGGCGACGATGGTCTGGCGCGCCGCCGAGGCCGCCTCGACGACGGCGCTCGGATCCGTCGGGGCGTCGGCGAACGACAGGTCGGAAACGACCGACATGCCAGCAACGCGTACGCCCAGGGCGTGCAGGGTGATGGCCTCCATGACGGTCGACATGCCCACGCAATCAACGCCCAGGCCCGCGAGGATGCGGGTCTCGGCCATCGTCTGGTACTCGGGGCCGCGCAGGATCGCGTAAGTACCCTCGCGCTGGCACACGCCGCGCAGCGCCTGCGTCATCTGGGCATCCCACACGGCCGACACGTCCAGGAACAGCGGCCCGTCGAAGGGCGAGGCGCCGCTGAGGTTCACGTGGTCGGTGATCGCCATGACGTCGCCCAGATTCCAGGGCTTCAGGCAGCCGTTCGCGTTCGTGAGGACCGCGCGGCTGATCCCCGCCGCAACCGCAGCTCGGGCCAGGGCTGTGACGGGTCGGGCACCCAACCCCTCGTAGAGGTGGGTTCGTCCCGTGGCCACGAGGACCACTCCCCGACGCGTCTCATAGGCGCGCAGCTCGCCGCCGTGCCCATCCGCGACCGGCGCAACGACTCCGGGGATGTCCCCCAGGGGCACGGTGGCAGCGGGGGCTCCCCAGGCCTCGTCGAGAGCCTCGGCCAAGCCGGAGCCGAGCACGACAAGCGCATCCGGGCGCCCCACGAGAGAGGCGAGGACCCGGGCGCCAGCCTGGGCCTCGTCATCGAGGAGAGCCTGGGGGAAGCGTGGGTCGACGCTCACTGCTCGTCCTCGTCCGCGCCCTGTGCGTAGGTGCGCGAGGGCAGCTTCTCCTGCGCGCGCACGCGGCCCGCGCTGGTCGCCCAGTAGCCGACGAAGCCGACGACCATGGCCAGGAGGATGCCGATGTTGGCGCCCGCCCAGTCACCCTCGCGACCGCCCAGGGGGCCGAGGAGGTAGCCCTGCCAGGACAGCCAGGAGGCGCTCGCGTTCACGACCAGGCCCCAGCCCACCAGCGAGCCGACGATCAGGGAGACGACCGCGCCCCAGTTCACCGAGCCGTAGCGGCCCGAGGGCGTGAAGAGCGAGGGCTCGTCGTAGTCCTTGTGGCGCAGCGCGATGTCCGCCAGCATGACGCCGCCCCACGCGGCGATGACGACGCCCAGGGTCGTGAGGAACGCCGTGAAGGGAGTCAGGAAGGAGTCCGCGAAGAACACGACGACGATCGTGCCGACCGTCATGATCGTGCCGTCAATCGCGGTGGCAACCGGGCGTGAGACGGGCACGCCCGTGGCCAGCAGCGACAGGCCCGAAGAGTAGATGTCCATGACGATGCCGCCGATAAGACCCAGGATCGCGACCAGCGCGAAGGGGATCAGGAACCAGGTGGGCAGCAGCGTGGTGAGCGCGCCGATCGGGTCGCCGCCGATGGCCTCGGAGAGGGACTCGTCGGCCGAGCCGACCAGGAGAATGCCGAAGAAGACGAGGATGACCGTGGGCAGCGCCGCACCCACCGTCGTCCAGCCGACCACGCCCTTCGTCGAGGCCGCGCGCGGCAGGTAGCGCGAGTAGTCGGCGGCCGCGTTAATCCAGCCGAAGCCGAAGCCCACGAGGAGCATGCAGCCCGCGCCGAGCACCGCGGTCAGGGGCGCCGAGGGACGCGCGGAGAGGACCGCGAAGTCGATCGTCGGGGCGACCAGGACCAGGTAGACGATCGTCAGGGCCGCGGTGGCCCAGGTGATCCACGTCTGGACCTTCATGATCGCCTCGAAACCGAGGATGCCCGAGCCAGCCGCCAGAACGACGACGAGGATCAGCGCGATGATCTGGGCGACGACGTGGTTCGTGAAGCCGAGCGCCCCCATGACGGTGGCCGTGGCCTGAACGGCCATGATCGCCAGGAAGGTCTCCCAGCCCACCGTCAGGATCCACGAGATCGCCGCCGAAATGCGGTTGCCGTTGAAGCCGAAGGCCGCACGCGACAGGACCAGCGTCGGGGCGGAGCCGCGCTTACCGGCAATCGCGATGAGGCCGCAGACCAGGAAGGACAGGGCCACGCCGACGACGGACACGACGACCGCCTGGGCGAGGGAGAGTCCGAAGCCGAGGACCCACGAGCCCCACGAGATTCCCAGGACCGAAATGTTCGCCGCGAACCACGGCATGAACAGGTCGGAGGGTTTTCCTTTTCGATCGGATTCGGGGATGACGTCCAGACCGGCCATTTCGACGGCCAGCGCGCCCGACGACTGGGGTTCGCTCACGGTGTGCTCCTATGTGACGGAGATATTGTCAGAACGACGTAATCCTATCACACAGGTCACACAATTAGGCTCGGACGACAGGATTCGTCAGGCTTCCAATCCCCTCGATCTCGATCTCCACGCGGTCACCAGCGTGAACGACCTGCGCACCCGCGGGCGCTCCCGTGGCAATCACGTCGCCGGGCAGCAGCGTCATCTGGTGAGACACGTAGGACACCAGCTCGAAGGGGTTCCAGATCATGTGCGCGGTCGAGGAGTCCTGAGCGATCTCACCATTCAGGTAGGAGCGGATCGCCAGGTTGGTGACGTCAAGGGCGGGGTCGACCGTGATCCACGGACCCAGCGGGCACGCCGAGTCGAAAGACTTGCCGCGCGACCAGGGGCCGCCGGTCATCGCGTCGCGGGCGGTGGCGTCGTTGGCGATCGTGTAGCCGAGGATCATCTGCGGCGCGTCCTCGACGCTCACGTCCTTGGCCAGGGACTTGATGACGATCGCGAGCTCGCCCTCAAAGGCCACCGCATTCGACCAGGCGGGGATCGCGATCGGGTCGTCGGGCCCAACGACCGAGGTGTTGGCCTTGAGGAAGATCGGAGGCTCGGGGCGCTCATCGGCCGGAATCGGGGTATCCGAGTAGTTGTCGCCGATGCCCACGACCTTCGAACGCGGGATCACCGGGGAGAGCAGGCGGACCTCGTCCAGCTCGTAGATCTGGCCGGAGGGTTCCACGGGCGAGAACAGCGGGTCGCCCTTGAGCCCCACGATCCTCGTCGAGCCCTCTTCGAGGGCGCCGTACACCGGGTTCGTACCATCGGAAAAACGTGCGATTCTCATGCTGGTAGCCTAACGCAGCTGTACGCGCGCCGCGCCGCGGTGAGCAGCGCCGACAGACACGACGCCGGGTGCGCGAGGCACGAGATATGCCCGGCGCACCCGGCGAGGTGATCGGCAGGTATTACTTCTTCTTCTGCTTGGGACGCTTCCACACGCCACCCGGAACGTCGCCGGGCAGCAGCGGGTTCTTCTCGCCCACGAAGACGGGCTCGGCGACGCCGCCTCGACGCTGGGCCTCGTAGTCGCGCAGGGCACCGAGCACCCAGCGGGCCAGGAAGACCAGGGCCACCAGGTTCGTAATCGTCATGACCGCCATCGCGATGTCGACGGCGTTCCACACGACATCCAGGGTCAGCAGGGCGCCGATCGTCGCCGAGGCCACGCACACGACGCGCACGGTCCAGGTCGCCCAGCGGGCATCACCGAAGACGAAGGACATGTTCGTGTCGGAGTACACGTAGGCCGCGATGATCGAGGAGTAGGCCAGGACGAAGATCAGGATCGCCATGGGCACGATCGTCCAGGCGCCCAGCTCGTGGGCCACGGCCAGGGTCGTCAGGTTCGAGGGGTTCACGTCCGCACTGCCCCACACCTTCTCGCCTGCGATGAGGATGACGAAGGCGGTCGCCGTGCACACCACGATGGTGTCGATGAAGACGCCCAGGGACTGGATGAGGCCCTGGCGCACCGGATGGGACACGGTCGCGGTCGCGGCCGCGTTGGGAGCGGTACCCTGGCCGGCCTCGTTGGAGAAGAGGCCGCGCTGGGTGCCGTTGATCATCGCGGCGATGATGCCGCCGCCCAGGCCGCCGACGGTGGCGTCCATGGAGAAGGCTGAGGTGAAGATCTGTCCGAGCACGGTGCCGAGCTGCGTGATGTTCATGAGGCAGACGATGACGACCATGATGACGTAGATCGTCGCCATGATCGGGGCCATCCACTCGGTGACGCGGGCAACCGTGCGGATACCGCCGAAGATGACCATCGCGGAGAAGACGAAGATGAGGCCCGCGACGGTGAGCTGCGCGGCCGAGAAGCCGCCCGCTCCCTGCAGGGGTACCTTCGCGGCCTCACCGAAGGCGCTCGTGAGCGTGCCCGCGATGGCGTTGGACTGCACGGAGGTGATGACGATGCCGCAGGTGACGACGGTAATGACGGCGAAGACGTTGGCCAGGACGCGGTTCTTCATGCCGCGCTTGATGTAGTAAGCCGGGCCGCCACGGAAGGAACCGTCGGAGTGCTTGACCTTGAAGATCTGGGCCAGCGTCGCCTCGAAGAACGCGGTCGCCATGCCCACCAGGGCCACGACCCACATCCAGAAGATCGCACCCGGGCCACCGTACATGAGCGCCGCGGCCACGCCGAACACGTTGCCGATACCCACGCGAGCGGCCAGCGAGATCGCGAAGGCCTGGAAGGAGGAGATGCCTCCGTCAGCGCCCTTGCGCGAGCCGAGGACCGTGCGCACCATCTCCGGGAAGAGGCGCAGCTGTACGCCGCGGGAGACGACCGTGAGGACCACGCCCACGCCGATCAAGATGACGATCGTCAGGTGCATCGTGATCCAGTCGGCGATGTCCTTTTCGATCACAGCTATCTGTTCCACAGGAACCTCCCGGGGTGTCAATGGGCGAGGCCGTGGATGGGTCGCGGGGCCTCGCGCGCTTCGCGGGCCGCACCCGCTCGTTGTCATGGGACCCGTTCATCTTGCCACAGCGCTCCACGCCCGGCAGGCGACGTCTCGCCACGCGCACGGTGCACAGTTTGGGGACGGGGTGCCCCGGCCTCGTCGATGAGCTGCGGGAAGGGCCCGGCGGCGCGGGGACGCAGACGTGGGCGCACTCTGGGACAATGGGGGCATGAGCGCGACTTTGAACGAGATCCTGGACGACCTGGAGGACGAGGGCCGTCTGGGCGACGACGATGCCCTGTACGAGGCCTTCGTGTCCTGGGCCGAGGGTACCGGGCGTCCGCTCTACCCCCACCAGGATGAGGCCCTGGTCGAGATCCTGGCGGGCAACCACGTGATCGCGGCGACCCCGACGGGGTCGGGCAAGTCGATGATCGCGCTCGCCGCGCACTTCATGTCGATGGCACACGGGGGCCGCTCCTACTACACGGCGCCCCTGAAGGCCCTGGTGTCAGAGAAGTTCTTTGACCTCGTGTCCCTGTTCGGCGCGGACAACGTCGGCATGGTGA
>CAUTGT010000095.1:0-5283 GCA_963537735.1 uncultured Actinomycetaceae bacterium
GTTCGCGGTAGTGCACGAGGTTTGGGTCGATCTGTGCCACTGCCCCCGCGGGGAGGCCTGCGAAGAAGGAAACGTGGCCGCCAATGCGCGCGCACTGAGCGGCAATGGGGACGAGGCCCGGATCTCCGACTGCGATGATGACGACGTCTGCTCCGAGACCGTCAGTCCACGCAAGGACCTCACGCACAAGATCCTGGCCCTGGGCGGCGGTCGTCACCTCAGCTCCCATCGCCCGAGCGGGCTCGAGCCGCGCCTGCCTGCCACACGCCATAACGCGTGCGCCGGCGGAAACCGCGAGCGCGCAGTGGATCAGGCCGATCGGGCCGGTTCCCAGAACAAGAACACGTGAACCGACTTCGATGGGTAGGCGTGTGGTTGCGCGCATGCAGCACGAGAGCGGCTCCGCGAGCGCGAGGTGAGGTGGGGCGATGTCGCGAGCGACGGGGGTGATGCACGCGAGGGCTTCCTGTGGAACAACGATGACGTCCGCGAGGCCTCCGTCCACCCCCGTCCCAAACAGGCGCATGTTCGCACACACGTTGGAGCGCCCGCTGGTGCAGGGGGCACAGTGCCCGCAGGCGATCTCAGGAGCGAGTCCGACCTGCGTGCCGGGGGCGGGAACGTCGACGCCGGCGGTGAGGTCGCTTCCGATGCGCCACACGCGTGCCGCGATTTCGTGCCCGAGGACCACGCCCGGGGTGACGCCGTTCGTCTTTTGTCCCGTCGCGATGCGCAGATCCGTCCCGCACAGGGTTGTTGCTTCGACAGCGAGGAGGACATCGCGTGGGCGAAGTTCTGGGATGGGGCGTTCGTCGAGCACCAGGGCACCGGGGGAGTGAAGCGACGCTGCGAGCATGGTTTCCATGCTCCCAGCATAGGGCTTGTGCCTCTCGTGGGAGGGTTTCCGTTCGCCCCGCCTGCACGCGCCAGCGCACGAGCCCACCATCGCTATCGAACACATGTTCTATATAATGGGAGGGTGACCATGGAACGACGCTACGCAGAACTGCACGCACACAGCGCCTTCACGTTTCTCGACGGGACCGACGAACCCGCATGCATGGTGGAGGAAGCTGCGCGCCTCGGGCTCGACGCCCTCGCAATTCTCGACGTTGACGGCATGTACTCGACGGTTCAGACGACCATGGCCGCGCGTGCGGCCGGCCTGCCAATCGTGTACGGCGCCGAGCTGACGCTCGCGTGGGATGCTCTGAGGGGCATCGTTGCGGGTGCATCTGCACCGGGTTGGGGACTCGTTCCCGGAGCGGAAGATCCGGGAATGCGCCTTCCCATCCTGGCAGCCAGCCCCAACGGCTACGCGCATCTCGTGGGAGCGATGAGCGATCGAGCGCTCAGCGAACCCGGGCAGCGCCATCCCCGCCATGACCTCGTCAATCTGAGCGAGGCCGGAGGCGACCTCGTCGTCCTCACTGGCGGCAGGCGGGGCCCGCTCATGCGTGCGCTGCGAGCTGGGGGAACGGCGCCCGCACGCAGAGTACTGGACGGACTCGTGGACGCGTTTGGTCGAGACCATGTGCTCGTCGAATGGCAGGGGGCCCGCGGGGACGAGGTCGAGGTCGGAGACGTGCTCGCGGAGCTTGCATGCGCGAGCGGAACTCGCCTGGTGGCAACGAGTGGAGCACGCATGTCATCGCCCTCGAAGCAGGCACTCGGAGACATTTTGACGGCGACCCGCTTGGGCTCCTCCCTGGACGAGGCGGAGGCCCACCTGGGCGCGCATCGTTCCTTTTTGCGTTCGCCCGCCGAGATGGCGCGACTGCATGGAGCGCACCCGCGGGCTCTCGACAACGCGTGCGAGGTCGCGGCCTCATGCGCTTTCGACCTGCGCCTCGTTGCCCCGCGCCTGCCGCGTACCCGGGTCCCCCAGGGACATACCCCGGACAGCTGGCTTGCGCACTGCACCTACGAGGGCGCGAGTGCGCGCTACGGATCACGCGCGCACCACCCTCGGGCGTGGGAGACGATTGATCGCGAACTGGGGGTCATCGAGCGCCTCGGCTTTGCGGGCTATTTTCTGATCGTCAAGGAGATCGTCGACTTTTGCGCCCGCAACGGAATCCTTTGTCAGGGCAGGGGGAGTGCCGCCAACTCAGCGGTGTGCTACTGCCTGGGAATTACGGCGGTGGACGCGGTGCGCCACAACCTGCTGTTCGAGCGGTTTTTATCCGACGCGCGTTCGGGGCCGCCGGATATCGACGTCGACATCGAAGCCTGCCGCCGAGAAGAGGTCATCCAGTACGTCTATGACACGTTTGGGAGGGATCGCGCGGCCCAGGTCGCGAATGTCATCACGTACCGCCCGCGCTCGGCGATCCGCGACGTCGCGCGTGCCCTCGGATACCCGAGCGGCACAGCCACAGCCTGGTCCCAGGGCAGGGGAGAGGTGCCGCCCCTCGTTGGGGATGCGGCTCGTGCACTCTCGCGTCTTCCCCGGCACATGGGGATCCACTCGGGCGGCATGGTGCTCACCGATCAGCCGGTGTCACGCATATGCCCTGTTGGGTGGGCCGCGATGCCGGGACGCACGGTCCTCCAGTGGGATAAGGAAGACTGTGCGGATGCCGGCCTCGTGAAGTTTGACCTGCTATCACTCGGCATGCTGACGGCGTTGCGCGTCGCTTTCGATGAACTCCAGGCGGGCAGCGCACCTACGGGTGAGGCCTCGAATCAGCTGCGCGGCTGGGCGCCTCGAGCAGTGCGGGGACGAGAGGGAGGGCCCCTGGGTCTGCACACGCTACCGGAGGAGGATCCAAGGGTCTATGACCTGCTGTGCGCGGCCGACACGGTTGGCGTCTTTCAGGTGGAGTCGCGCGCGCAGATGAACACGCTGCCCCGGCTTAAACCGCGCTGCTTCTACGATATTGTTGTGGAGGTCGCTCTCATCCGACCGGGGCCGATTCAGGGGCGCTCAGTCAATCCCTATCTGCGGCGCCGCTCGGGACGCGAAGAGGTCACCTATCTGCACCCACTTCTTGAGCCCGCACTGCGCCAGACGCTCGGCGTCCCCCTTTTTCAGGAGCAGCTCATGCGTATCGCGACGGACGCGGCGGGCTTGTCGGGAGCGCGTGCCGATCAGCTGCGTCGAGCGATGGGAGCCAAGCGCAGCCCGGAGCGCATGGAAGCCCTGAAGGGGGACCTGATGGCCGGCATGGAAGAGCGAGGGATCGACGCGCCCACGCGCGAGCGCATCTTCGAACAGCTCAAGGGCTTTGCAGACTTCGGATTCCCGGAGTCTCATTCATTTTCGTTTGCGCACATCGTGTACGCGTCGTCCTGGCTGAAAGTTCACGCTCCCGAGCACTTTTATGCCGCGATCCTGGCCTCCCAGCCGATGGGCTTCTATTCGCCCGCGACCCTCGTGCAGGACGCCCGCAGACACGGGGTGCGCGTGGTAGGTCCGTCGGTCAACGATTCGCTCGTCGACGCGAGCGTGCAGCGCGTGGGCGAGGATGAGGCTGGGGAGTCCTACAGCCCGGGGTGCCCGGAGTCTTTGCCCTCGCGCGCCGTGGTTCCCCTCGATGTTGATAGAGACCTTGCGGTGCGCATCGGCCTGAATCAGGTACGAGGCCTGGGCGCGGCCGCCAAGCGCATCGTCGGAGCCAGGCGCCAGGGAGTGTTTACGAGTCAGGCGGACCTCGCGCGGCGAGCCCACGTGAGCGCCTCCGCCATGGAAAAGCTCGCGATGGCGGGCGCCCTCGAGTGTCTGGGGGTGGGCAGGCGCGAGGGGGCGTGGGCCGCGGGAGCGCTCGCGCAGCCGCAGGCTCGGGGCGGTCAATGGCAGCCGTTTCTTCCGGGCACGGAGGTGGGCTCGCGCGTACCCGAGTTGCCCTCACTGTCGGAGCTGGAACGTATGCGCTCGGATGTCGCCACGACGGGACTGACCCCGGGGGAACACCCTTTCAGCTACGTGCGGGGATCGCTGCCCGCTAGTGTCCTGCGGGCCGGCGAGCTAGGTCAGCACCTGGCCGGATGCATTGTTGACGTCGCCGGAGTCGTCACCCATCGACAGCGCCCGCACACGGGCGGAGGGATCACGTTCCTCTCGCTTGAAGACGAGACGGGTTTCGTCAACGTCTCGGTGTCGGTGGGTGCGTGGAAGAAATTTCGACGCATCTGCCTGGAGTCGAACGCGCTCCTCGTTCGCGGGACCCTTGAATGGGGTGACGGTGCGATTAATGTGCAAGCCTTCCGCATCACTCCCGTCGACCTGCCCATCAACGTGCGTTCCCGAGACTTTCGCTAACGAGCGTTCTGCGCGTGCTTCGCCACGCCATCCAGGAGGAAGGTCCGCAGGTCTTCGACCGTCTCGCACACGGCGTCCGCATCGTCCAGGCCATCTTCGGTTGCGTAGCCCCATCCGACGCCGATCACCGGAATGCCGGCCTCCTTGGCGCCGCGCACGTCCCAGATCGAGTCGCCGACGATGACAGGGTGGGAAACGTCGGCGCCGCGGTCCGCCAGGCGCGTCAGGGCCTCGTGAATGACGGTTGCTTTGCACGATGCGGGGTCGGGGGTGGCTCCAGCGATCACATCAAAAACGGTGGACAGGCCGAGATGCGACATCTGAGCCAGGGCCATCGGTGCCTGCTTCGACGTTGCGGTCGCCAGAGGGACACCTGCGTCGTGAAGCTCGTGCAGCAGATCGATGACCCCGGGGAAGGGCTCGGGATCGAGAAAGTGAGCGTGGTATCGCGCGCGGTAGCCGTTCACGAGGTTGGCCAGGAGCTCACCCTCGTACCCCAGGTCACCGAAGGAATACCACAGCGGCGGGCCGACGTATGTGCGAAGTCGCTGATCATCGGGGACCGGCAGATCATAGTCTGACAGTGCGCCACGAAATGCGCTCATGACGGCGGGAGCGGAATCAACAATCGTTCCATCGACGTCAAAAAGGACAACAGAAATGGATAAAGACACGTGGCTCCCCCGCGTTGTTGGTGCTTTCTTAGTCACTATGCCCTATTATCCCGAGAGAAGCATCCGACACGACCACGAGGAGGGAGACATGGAGTCACGAGCACGCCTGACACCGATCGTTCAGGCCAATAGTGCGCGCGCTGCCGCATGGCGAGTCTTCTTCGAGGCGTCCGGGCGCCTGCAGGGCATTCTCGAGACACGCCTCAAGCGCACCTACGGCGTCTCTATGCCCGACTACAACATTCTTCTGGCGCTCTGGGAGGCGCCCGGCCACCGCCTGCGCATGGGTGAGCTGGCCGACCGCGTCGTTTATTCTCCGTCGCGCGTCACCTACCTCGTCTCGAA
>CAUTGT010000096.1:0-5209 GCA_963537735.1 uncultured Actinomycetaceae bacterium
CGCGCTCCTCGTCGAGGATGGAGGCGGGGTTGGTCATCAGGTGACCGGTCCACGAGATGAAGGGGACCTTACGCAGCCATTCCTCGCGGGTGGCGGCGGGCTTGCCGTTGCCCAGGCGCGAGGCGACGGGCGTCGCAACGGCACCCGAGGAGGCGAGGCGCTCGGCTGCGGCGGCCTCGAAGCGGCCCAGCAGGGAGGCGACGGGCTCGTCGACTCGGTCGATGCCGGCCACGGAGACGGGGCCGGGGATGATGCGGACCTGGTCGGCGGTGTAGCGCTCGTCCTGCGCCTGCCACAGGCAGTCCTGGCCCCACCAGCGGATGAGGTCGTCGTCCAGGACCGGGACGAAGGGCATCGGCTTGGGGTAGGAGCGGCACAGGGCCGGGAACCAGGCGGCGTCGATGGGGGTGACGTGCGTGGTCGCGGCGTTCGGGTAGGCGGCCAGCAGGCGGTCGGCCGCGGCGTGCGCGTCGGCGACGTCCTCGACGGTCGGGAACAGGGTTTCGACCTCGCCGTGATCCACGGGGGCCAGACGCGCCTCGACGCGCTGGAGGAGGTCGTGGTAACGGGCCTGCCACGTGGGATCGACCCACGGGTAGGACAGGTCGGCGAAGCGGCGCACCCAGGCCTCGTAGGTCATCTCCTCGAGGTCACCGAAGTAGGGCTTAGCCGTGTGGGAAAGGATCTCGACGATCTCGTCCTTGCGGGCGCGCACCTGGGCGCCGTCGGAGCCGATCTCGGCGATGATGCGCGCGGCAGCCGCCGCCGCGTTGGAGACCTCGTGCATGTCGGCGCGCAGGTGGGACAGACCGGAGGTCATGCCGCCACGGGTCACGCCTTCGCCGACCCAGCCGCCCAGCTCATCGTTGTCCGGGACACCGGGAGTTGCGACGAGGAGCTCCTTGACGGCCTTGGTGGTGTGCGCTTCCTTCGTGGTCATCGCGGCGGTGCCCACGAGGACGCCGTCGACGGGCATGGGCGGGCGGCCGTAGCGGGCCGACCACTCGCCGGTGAGGAAGTCAGCGGCGCGCTCGGGGGTGCCGATGCCGCCGCCCACGGTCAGGACGATGTTGGACTGGGCGCGCAGCTGGGCGTAGGTGGCCAGCAGCAGGTCGGACAGGTCCTCCCAGGAGTGGTGGCCGCCGGAGTGGCCGTCCTCAACCTGGACGATGACCTTGATGGGATCAGCCTCGCGGGCGATCGCGATGACCTTGCGGATCTGGTCGACCGTGCCGGGCTTGAAGGCTACATAAGGGAAGCCGTCGGCGCGCAGCTGCTCGATGAGAGCTAGGGCCTCGTCCTGCTCGGGGATACCCGCGGAGATGACGACGCCGTCGATGGGGGCACCGGATGCGCGCGAACGCGACACGATGCGGGCCTGGCCGAACTGAAGGTTCCACAGGTAGCGGTCCAGGAACATGGAGTTGAACTCGGCGGTGTGGCCGGGGCGCAGCTGGGCGCGCAGGCCCGCCAGGTTCTCGTTGTAGACCTCTTCGGTGACCTGGCCACCGCCGGCCATTTCGGCCCAGAAGCCGGCGTTCGCGGCGGCAGCGACGATCTCGGGATCGACGGTCGTGGGGGTCATGCCGGCCAGGAGGACGGGGGAACGGCCGGTGAGGCGCGAGAACGCGGTGTCGACGACGGTCTTGCCGTCGGGCAGGGTCACGAGGCTGGGGCGCAGGTGGGACCAGTCGGTGCCGGGTTCGGGGGCCCAACCGGGGGTTGCGGCCTTGTCGCGGTCGGAGGCGGTGCCTGCGGCGACGACGCCAACGCCGGTGCCCTCGACGAGGGCGCGGGTCATGCGCACGGTCGTGGCGCCCGGGCCCATGTCGATGATCCAGGCGGCGCCGGATTCGGCGGCGGCGCGGATCTGGGCGGGCCAGTCCACGGGCGTCGTGAGCACGGCTGCGGCCAGGGAGTGGGCCAGCTCTGCGTCGATACCGCACTGGGCGGCCCACTCGTCCACGAGGGCGAGGGCGTCGGCCAGCATGGGGGAGTGGAAGGGCACGTAGACCGGCAGGTACTCGCACACGGGGCTCAGCGGGCGACCGCCGCGCTCGTGGGCGTCGTGCGCGGCCTTGTCCTTGGCAGCGGCGCGCTCGATGGCGGCGACGAGGGACGCCAGGTCGTTCGGGGCGCCCGAGACGACGTGCGTGTCGGTGTCGTTGCGCAGCGCGATGGACAGGGGGTGCGAGGTCGACGGCAGGGACTCGATGATCTGACCCAGGAGGGCATCGGACACGCCGCGCACGGACACCATGTAGGTCGCGTCCCCGGCGTGCGGGGCACGAGCGCGGCGCGTGATACGAGCGGCGGCCGCGCCGATCAGGCGAGCGAGCGCGAACACGGAAGCAGCACGGGCCTCGTCCCCGGCGATCCACGCGCGGGCGATCTCCACGCCAAGCACACCCTGGGAGTGGCCCTCAAACGCGGTGGGCTGGTTGGCGACAATGTTCAGGCCCGCGCGAGTCAGGTCGATGAGAGCGCCGAGCTGGGCGGCGACGATACCGGGAACCGACAGGGCGGCCTCGTCGGGGCCGGCCACGTCGCGGGTGACGGCCGCAGACTCGGGGGCTGCGGGCAGCTCGAACGGCAGGGAAGCGACCGACTGGGTGGCCAGCGAGCGGCGCACGGGGGAGAGCACCTGATCCGAGGCCTTGATGACTCCGGCGACAATCTCAGCGATCTCGGGATCGCGAGCAATCTCGTCGAGGGCGGCGCGCCACGGGGTGGCCTGACCGGCAAAGGTCAGCGCGTAGGGGGTCTCATTCAGCGAGGACACAAACGACATGTTCTTACTTTCCTTCGGGGACAATTCTTCTCAAACGATGCCGGTCACAGAGGGCCGTTATCGTGACGCTTGACGTGGGGTGCACGCTGGTCCTTCGTGGCCAGCAGGTGCAGGGAATCGATGATGGTCTGTCGGGTATCGGCGGGAGCGATGATGGCGTCGAGCTGGCCCGAGGACACGGAGACCTCGGGGTTGACGGTCTCCTCCTCGTAGCGGGCCACAAGCTCGGCCTTCGTCTCCTCGAAGGTCCCGTTCTCGCGGGCGGCGGCCAGCTCGCGGCGGTACATGATCGAGGCAGCGCCCTCAGCGCCCATGACCGCAATCTGCGCGTCGGGCCACGCGAACGCCAGGTCCGCACCGATCGACTTCGACCCCATGACGATGTAGGCGCCGCCGTAGGCCTTACGCAGGATGACGGTCACCATCGGCACGGTCGCGTTCGCGTAGGCGACGATCACCTTCGCGCCGCGGCGGATAATGCCCGCCTGCTCCTGCTCGGTTCCGGGACGGTAGCCGGGAACGTCCACGAAGGTGACGATCGGGAGGCCAAACGCGTCGCAGAAACGCACGAAACGCGCCGCCTTCTCCGAGGCGTCCACGTCGAGTGTGCCCGCATCGTTCATCGGCTGATTCGCCACGATGCCCACCGACTGGCCGTCGACGCACGCAAAACCGATCGTCACGTTGGGAGCGAACAGGTCCTGGATCTCCACGTACTCGCCGTGGTCCACGAGCGAGCGCACCACGTCGCGCACGTCGTAGGGCTGACGCACCGAAGTGGGCACCAGGTCGGCGACCGCGCGAGCCGCAGCCTCGTCCTCGGGATTGGGAATGTACTCGTACTTGGGGGGAGCGACCTCGCACGAGGACGGCAGGTAGTCCAGCAGCGAGCGCACGTAGTCGATCGCTTCTTCCTCCGTGTCGGCCATGTGGTGGGCGACGCCGGACTGGAAGTTGTGGATCGGCGCGCCACCGAGCTCATCGAGCGTGACCTTCTCACCGGTCGTCGCAGCAACGACGTCCGGACCCGTCACGAACATGTGCGAGTTCTCGCGCGTCATGACGATGAAGTCGGTGAGAGCCGGCTGATACACAGCGCCGCCCGCGCAGGGGCCCAGGATGATCGAAATCTGGGGAACCAGGCCCGAGGCCTCGCAGGTCTTCTTAAAGATGCGGCCGTACTGGGCCAGTGCGACGACACCCTCCTGGATGCGGGCGCCGCCCGAATCCTGAATGCCGACGATCGGAATGCGCATGCGGATGCCGCGGTCGATCAGGTCGACGATCTTGTCGCCCTCGACCTTGCCCAGGGTGCCACCCAGCACCGAGAAGTCCTGCGCGTAGGCGGCGACCATACGCCCCTGCACGCGGCCGTAACCGGCAGCTACAGCGGAACCGATGCGACCGGCGCGCACAGAACCGCCAATGAACTGACCGACCTCGTGCCACACGCCATCATCGAAGAAGAGGGACAGGCGCTCGCGCGCCGTCAGCTTCTTCTTCGCGTGCTGGCGCTGGGCGGCCTTCTCCTCGGCGGCCTGTGCGATCGCTTCCTGGGCCTGGATGAAACCGTCACGCGTGAGCGGGCTGGGGGTGCTCATTGTGCCTCCTCTTCAGTGGCGATGTGGGCGATGCGAGCCCCGGCGGTCACGGTGTCGCCCTGCTTGATCGACAGGGAGGTGACGGTACCCGCGCGCGGGGCCAGCAGAGGCTTTTCCATCTTCATGGCCTCGAGGACGGCGACGAGCTGGCCTTCCTCAACCTGGTCTCCCTCGGACACGGCGAGGGCAACGACGATGGCCTGCATGGGGGCGACGATGTCGCCGGGGGCGCCCTGGTGGGGGCCGGCCTGGACGGCGGCGCCACCGGAGCGGCGCGGGGTGGAGCGCAGTGGCTGCGGCGGACGAGGGGCCGCAGCGGCAGGCGCGTTGAACATGCCGGCCGGCAGCGTCAGGGACACGCGGCGGCCATCCAGCTCGATGATGTAGGTCTGACGCGGCAGGTCCGCCGTCGACGAGGCCTCGGCGGGCACAGCCAGATCCGAGTAGTCGTGCTGGGGCATGAACGTCGTCTCGAACCAGCGCGTGGAGATGTTGAAGCCACCCACGCCGCAGAAATCGGGATCGTTGATGATGTCCTGGTAGACGGGCACCGGGGTGGCCACGCCCTGCACCGAGAACTCGGCTAGCGCACGGCGCGAACGGGCCAGTGCCTGCTCGCGGTCCGCGCCCGTGACGATGATCTTGGCGATCATGGAGTCGAAGGCGGTCTGAACGGAGTCGCCCTGATCAATACCCAGCTCCAGGCGGATACCGGGGCCCAGGGGCCAGTGCACCTCATCGAGGCGGCCAGCCGTGGGGGTTAGGTCCTTCGACGGGTCCTCGGAGGTCACGCGGAACTCGAAGGAGTGGCCGCGAG
>CAUTGT010000097.1:0-5194 GCA_963537735.1 uncultured Actinomycetaceae bacterium
AGCCAGTCGTCGACGGCGTCGATGATGCCCTCGCGGTCGGGGGTGTCGGCCAGCAGGTCGGACACGCGGCCCACGCCCTCGAGGACGGCGTCGGGGTCGCACAGGAGCCAGGGCGCCAGGACGAAGGCGCGTTCCTTGGCGCGCGGGTGCGGCAGGGTGAGGACCGGGTCGGAGGAGGCCAGGCCCTCGATCTGAATGATGTCGATGTCGACGGTGCGCGCGCCCCAGCGCTGGTGGCGCTCGCGTCCGAGCTCGCGCTCGATGCGGCTGGTCTGGGCGAACAGCTCGTCGGGGGTCGCGATCGCGGAGCCGACGACGACGGCGTTCCAGTAGTCAGGCTGGGGGGCTTGTCCGGGGGCCAGCACGGGCTTGGTGCGCATGATCGGCGAGACGTCCTCGATCTGGAAGCCCTCCATGTAGGACAGGGCCTCGACCGTGTGCATGAGCGTGACGGGCACGTCCCCGAGGTTGCCGCCGATCGCCAGGACGACTCGGCGCGAGCGCAGGTGCTCGGGGCGCGTCGCGTCGTGGGCGGGCGCTGCGTGGGCGGCCTGCACGTCGCGGCGCGTGGGCAGTGCTCCGCTCTGCTCCTGCTCGGCTGGGCTGGGTGCCTGGGCGTGGCCGTAGGCCTCAATCTCGCCCGTGAGGACGGAGCCGTCCTCGGCCTCGTAAATGCCCTTGAGGGACAGCGACAGGGGCATCGCGTCGGTCTGGCCCGCTCGCACGGTCACGGACACGTCCGCGAAGGGGTGGTCGATGGGGGCGTCGGGCTTGTGGACGGTGACCTCGGTGCCGACGACGCCCTCGTGGCTCATGACGCGCGAGGCGATGGTTTCGGCGAGGGTCTCGATAAGGTCGACGGCGGTGCCGGTGAGGACGGCCATGGCCTCGTCGGCAATGTCCGCGTAGGAGACGGTGGCTGCGATGTCGTCGGCGTTGCCGGCGGTCTCGACCCACATGACGATGTCGGCGCTGAAGCGCTGGTTGCGGTCGCGCTCGAAGTCGTAGACGCCGTGATTGGCCAGCGCCCCGAGTCCTTTCAGGGCGATGATGACGCGTCGGTTAGTCAACGTCGTTCTCCTTTCGGGCAATGGCCGCCACGGTGGCTGCTACGTCGTGGACCCGCACGGCCCACGCGCCAGCTGCCGCACAGTAGGCGGCGATGTCCGCGCTGTTCGCATCCACGTCGCCCTCGAGGGCCTTGACGAAACGCTTGCGAGACGCGCCGACGAGGACGGGGTATCCGACCTGCGCGAAGCGCGGCAGTTCGCGCAGGATCTGCCAGCACTGGTCACCCGTCAGCGAGAAGCCGAGGCCCGGGTCTACCACAATTTTATCAGCTGTCACACCAGCATCAATAGCGTCTTGAACCTGGGACCCCACTCGCTCGATGAGCGTGCCCACGAGGTCGTCCCCGTAGTCGAAGTGCTCCCCAGGCATGCCCGGCAGCGCGCGGTAGTGCTGGACGACGTACGCGCAGCCCGACTGCGCGACCACCGCGTTCATCTCGGGATCCCAGCGCCCGCCGCTCACGTCGTTGATAATCGCCGCACCCGCGCGCGCGGCCTCGCGGGCCGTCGACGCGTGCAGCGTATCGACCGACACGATGACGCCGTCGGCGGCCAGGGACTCGACGACGGCGCAGATGCGCGCCCACTCCTCGTCCGCGCTGATACGCGTCGAGTTCGGGCGGGTCGACTCCCCGCCCACGTCGATGAGGTCCGCTCCGGCGGCCAGCATCTCGCGCGCGTGGCGCAGCGCGGCCGCGACGTCCGTGTAGCGTCCCCCGTCCGAGACAGAATCGGGTGTGACGTTGAGGATGCCCATGATCGCCGTCCGCCCGCTGGGCAGGCTCAGGCCACCGGGCAACGCCAGGGGCGGAACCGGGGTCGAGGCCGGGGCGGCGGGTAGGGGCAGGGCACTCACGTCATCGGCTCCCGGACAGGACGAGGGCCATCATCTCGGCGCGGGTCGCACCGTCGTTCATGATGCCGCGCAGCGCGCTGGTCACGGTCGAGGAGCCGGGCTTGGAGATACCGCGCATCGACATGCACATGTGCTCGGCCTCGATGACGACGATGACGCCCTGGGGGTTCAGGATCTCGTCGATCGCATCGGCAACCTGAGCGGTCAGACGCTCCTGCACCTGGGGGCGGCGCGCGTATCCCTCGACCACGCGGGCCAGCTTGGACAGGCCCGTCACGACGCCGCCGCGCGGGATGTAACCCACGTGGGCGCGGCCGTAGAAGGGCAGCAGGTGGTGCTCGCACACCGAGAAGAAGGTGATGTCGCGGACCAGGACCAGCTCGTCGGTGCCCGCGTGGAACTGGGTGCGCAGGTGCTCGCGGGGGTCCTCGGTCAGGCCCTTACACATCTCGCGCCACGCGCGCGCCATGCGGTCGGGGGTACCGACCAGGCCCTCGCGCTCGGGGTCCTCACCGATTGCGACCAGCAGGTCGCGCGATGCCTTCTCGACGCCAGCGGGATCGTAGGTCATGCCTGCTCCTCTTCCACGCCCGAGGCATCGGCGACGTCGGTCGGCGACACCTCGGCGTTCTCCTCCATGACGGGCTTCCACTCGTCCTCGGACTTGATACCCACGGGGTTACCCAGGACAACTCCCGGAACCGCGGCATCGGACTGGTAGTTCCACACGGGGCGCTCGGGGGCCTTCACGACGTCCTTGAAGATCTCGGCGAGCTGCGCCTCGTCGAGGGTCTCCTCCTCGAGCAGGCGGGAGGCCAGCGTGTCGAGAACACCGCGGTTTTCCGACAGGATCCGCCACGCCTCGCGCATCGCGTTGTCGAGGAGGCGACGCACCTCCTCGTCGATGATCGCGGCCGTCTCGTCGGAGAAGGAACGCGGGCCCTCACCGCTGCCGTGGCCGAAGGCCTCCGTGTCGGCATCGCCGAGCTTGACCATGCCGATGCGGTCGCTCATGCCGTAGTCGGTGACCATCGCGCGGGCCGTCTTCGTGGCCTGCTGGATGTCGTTGGCGGGGCCGGTCGACGGATCGCGGAAGACGATCTCTTCGGCGACGCGGCCACCCATGCCGTAGACCAGGTCGTCGAGGAGCTGGTTGCGGGTCTTGTTGAAGCGATCCTCGGTGGGCATAACCATCGTGTAGCCCAGGGCGCGGCCGCGCGGTAGGATCGTCACCTTCGTGACCGGGTCCGTGTAGTTCAGGGCGGCGGCGGCCAGGGCGTGGCCGGCCTCGTGGTAGGCGGTCACGGCCTTGTCGTGGTCGTTCATGACGCGGGTGCGCTTCTGCGGGCCCGCGATCACGCGGTCGATGGCCTCGTCGATGGCGCGCTCATCGATGAACTGCATGTCCGAGCGAGCGGTGAGCAGCGCGGCCTCGTTGAGGACGTTCGCCAGGTCGGCGCCCGTGAAGCCGGGCGTGCGCTTGGCGATCTGGCGCAGGTCGACCTGCTCGGTCAGCGGCTTGCCCTGCGCGTGGACCTTGAGGATGGCCTCGCGGCCCTTCAGGTCGGGGGCCTCGACGGCGATCTGACGGTCGAAACGACCGGGGCGCAGCAGCGCCGGGTCGAGGATGTCGGGGCGGTTGGTCGCCGCGATCAGGATGATGTTGGCGCGCTCGTCGAAGCCGTCCATCTCGACGAGGAGCTGGTTGAGCGTCTGCTCGCGCTCGTCGTTGCCGCCGCCGATGCCGGAGCCGCGGTGGCGACCCACGGCGTCGATCTCGTCGACGAAGATGATGGCCGGCGCGTTCTTCTTGGCGCGCTCGAAGAGCTCGCGCACGCGGGAGGCACCCACGCCGACGTACAGCTCCATGAACTCCGAACCGGAGATCGAGAAGAAGGGGGCGTTGGCCTCGCCGGCAACCGCCTTAGCGAGGAGGGTCTTACCCGTTCCGGGAGGACCGTAGAGCAGGACGCCGCGCGGGATGCGCGCACCCACCTTGTGGAACTTATCCGGGGAGGCCAGGAACTCGCGGATTTCCTCAAGCTCCTCCACGGCCTCGTCCTCACCGGCGACATCCGCGAAGGTGACGTCCGGGCGCTCCTGGTTGAATTCCTTGGCGCGAGACTGCGTGAAGCCGCCCATCATCCGCGAGCCCGACATGGAGCGCATGATGAAGTAGAACGCGACGCCCAGGAACACCAGCGAGATCAGCAGCTGGAAAACGCCACCCAGGATGCCGGACTGGGGACGCACCGCGTTCCAGCCCTTCGCGGGAGCCTTGTCGGCCACCGTGTCGAGGATCTCCTTGGTCTGCACGTAGGAGTACGTGAAGTAGACGTTCTTGCCCAGATCAACGGTCTTATCGTCGCCGCCGGTGCTCTGGTGGACGTAGTTTTCCGTCAGCGTCAGGTTCACCTGCTGGGTGCCCTCGTTGAGGACCACCTGCTCGACCGTGTCACCCGAGATGAGCGCGAGGCCCTCCGAGGTCGTCACGCCGCGAGGCGTAAAGAAGCCCCACATGAACCAGCCGCCGGCGAGCAGCATGATGAGCGGAACCATCACCCAGCCCAGGCTGGGGCGTTTGTTCTTAATCTTCTCGTTCACGTGGGTCCCCTACAGCTAGGCGTTCTCAGTTGTTGTAAACGTGCGGCTTCAGCGTGCCGACGAAAGGCAAATTACGGTACTTTTCCGCGTAATCCAGGCCATAACCGACGACGAACTCATCGGGAATGTCGAAGCCCACGTAGGCAACGTCCACGTCGACCTTGGCGGCCTCCGGCTTACGCAGGGCGGTCGCGATCTTGACGGAGGCGGCGCCTCGTCCGAGCAGGTTCGCCTGCAGCCAGGACAGGGTCAGGCCGGAGTCAATGATGTCCTCGACGATGAGCACGTGGCGTCCGGCCACGTCCTGGTCGAGGTCCTTCAGGATGCGCACAACGCCCGAGGTCTTCGTGCCGGATCCGTAGGAGGACACGGCCATCCAGTCCATCTCGAGAGGAGTGTGCAGCTTGCGGGACAGGTCCGCCATGACCATGACGGCGCCACGCAGGACGCCGACGATCAGCAGCTCTTCGCCCGCGTAGTCGCGGTCGATCTGCTCGGCCATTTCGCCGAGCCGACGGTCCATATCCTCGGCGGTGACCAGGATTTCCTTCAGGTCGTTACCCATATCGGTGGCGTCCACCGTGTCCTCTTTTCGTATCGATGCTACGCGAGCGATTCCACTATAAGCGTGCCACACAAACGCTCGCCTGTTCCAGGAAGGACG
>CAUTGT010000098.1:0-5167 GCA_963537735.1 uncultured Actinomycetaceae bacterium
TCCGGCGCGATCCACCACACGGTGGGTATGCAGTCCTCCGCCCACATCGTCGCCGTGTGTGACGACCCGGATGCCCCGATCTTCGAGATCGCGGACTTCGGCGTCGTCGGCGACGTGACCGAGGTCGTGCCCGCGGCCCTGGCCGCCATCGAGGAGGCGCGCTCCCAGGCGTGAGCGTCTACCTCGACCATGCGGCCACCACGCCGCTGCGCGTGTGCGCCCTCGAGGCGTGGACTCGCGTTCAGCGTGACCTGGCCGCACACCCCGGCAATCCCGCCGCCCTCCACTTCGGAGGGCGGCGGGCCCGTCGCATGCTAGATGACGCACGCGAGCAGGTCGCAGCAGCCCTCGGAGCCGACATTCACGAGGTCATCTTCACGTCCGGCGCCACCGAATCCGACGCCCTCGGCGTGATGGCTGCGGCCCGAGGCATGCGCGGCCGCGACGGCGCGCGCGACCTCATCGTCGTCTCGGGCCTCGAGCATGACGCGGTCGCCCATCAGCGCGAGGTTGCCTCTCGTGAGGGCTTCTCCTGGGAGGTCCTGCCCGTGGATGCTGGCGGCGTGTCCATCCTGCCCGGCGCTTCCGGCGACGATGCGCTCGCCTCGTGGGACGATCGCCTCGCGATAGGATCCATGACGCTCGTGTCCTCCGAGATTGGCACGATCCAGCCGGTCGCGGAGTTCGCGGACCTCGTGCACGCCTGCGGCGCACTTGCCCACAGCGACGCCGCTCAGGCGATCCCGACGCTTGACGTGTCCTTCGCCGGCCTCGGCCTCGACCTCATGAGCATCGGCGGACACAAAGTCGGTGCCCCCGCCGGCATCGGCGTTCTCCTTGCCCGGCGAGGTATTCCCATGACGACCGACCGGCCCGGCGGCGGCCACGAGCGATCGATTCGCTCGGGCACGCCCGACGTCGCGGGCGCCTGCGCTCTCGCTGCCGCCCTCACCGAGGTCGTCGCCGAGCGCTCCGCTTTCGCCGCCCGCGCGGCCGACCTGCGCGCGCACCTACTGTCCCACCTGCCGGAAGGTACGTATCCGACTGTGGGGGAGTCGGCCTCGTCGAGCGCGATCATCCACCTGTCCCTGCCCACCGCCCGCCCCGAGGCCGTCCTCATGGCCTTCGACATGGCCGGGATCGCTGTGTCCGCCGGGTCCGCCTGTCACGCGGGGGTCACGCGTCCTTCCGAGATCGTCATGGCGATGGGACGCAGCGAGGAGCAGGCGCTCGGCGTCCTTCGTGTCTCGCTCGGCCATGAGACGACGCGCGACGATATCGACGCCTTCCTGGCTGCCCTGCCCATTGCTATCCGCGCGGGTGCAGCCCTGGACGGCGTCACCCACGTGCGCAACGAACGAAACGAGGAACGCTAGATGCGAGTTCTGGCAGCACTGTCCGGCGGTGTGGACTCCGCCGTCGCCGCCGCGAAGGCCGTCGAGGCCGGGCACGACGTCGTCGGCGTGCACATGGCCCTGTCCTCCCAACCTCAGGAGTGCCGTATCGGCTCGCGCGGCTGCTGCTCGATCGAGGACGCCGGGGACGCGGCGCGCGCCGCCGAGATCATCGGCATCCCCTTCTACGTGTGGGACCTTGCCCAGGAATTCGAGCAGACCGTCATCACCGACTTCGTCGCCCAGTACAAGGCCGGGCGCACCCCCAACCCCTGCGTGCGCTGCAACGAGTTCGTGAAGTTCCGCGAGCTCGCCAGCCGCGCACGCGCGCTCGGCTTTGATGCGGTGTGCACGGGCCACTACGCGGCTATTGTCGACGGGGAGGCCGGGCCCGAGCTACATCGCGGCGCCGACAACTTGAAGGACCAGTCCTACGTGCTGGCCGTCATGGGCCCCGAGGAACTCTCCCGCGTCGTCCTGCCGCTGGGGGATGCCCCCAACAAGGCATGGGTGCGCTCCGAGGCCGAGCGCCTCGGTCTGGGTGTGTCCAACAAGCCCGACTCCTACGACATTTGCTTCATCCCCGACGGTGATACGCAGGGCTTCCTGCGTGCTCACCTGGGCGCCTCCGAGGGGGAGATCGTCACCCCCGACGGCGAGGTGTTGGGCCGCCACGAGGGCTACTGGAACTACACGGTCGGCCAGCGCAAGGGCCTGGGCATCGGTGCGCCCGCACCCGACGGTCGTCCCCGCTACGTCCTCGAGACGAGGCCGGAGACCAACCAGGTTGTCGTGGGAGCCTCCGAGCTCCTGTCCATCTCGCGCATCACGGCAACGGACGCCGTCTGGCTCGCCTCCGACGACGATGGCTCCGACCCCACCGACCTCTTCGTGCAGCTGCGCGCGCACGGCACCCCCGTGCCCGTGGCCTCGCTGACGCGTGACGAGTCGGCCGGAACCATCAGCGTCGTGCTCGAGGGCAGTGCGCGTGGCGTCGCGCGCGGACAGTCGATGGTCGTGTACCGGGGAAGCCGCGTCCTCGGCGAGGGGACCATCGACGAAACCGGGCGCTGAACGTCGTCCGGGGGTACCACAGGTGGACGTGGGCGAGGGCATGCGGACGGCCCCGCGTACATCCGTTACACTGGGGTGCGCGCGCGAGTGGCGGAATTGGCAGACGCGCTGGATTTAGGTTCCAGTGTCTTTGACGTGTGGGTTCGAGTCCCATCTCGCGCACAGTTGCCCGTGCCCGGTCGCCCCAGGGAGGTGGCGGTCGATAGACTGAGGTCATGAGCGCTTTGGAAATTGGCTGCAAGGCCCCCGACTTTACCGCCGAGACCACCCAGGGAACCCTGTCCCTGAAGGATCTCCTCGCCGCCTCGTCGCGCGGCGTCGTCGTCTACTTCTACCCGAAGGCCTCCACACCCGGCTGCACGAAGGAGGCGTGTGACTTCCGCGATTCTCTGGCGTCGCTTCAGGGGGCCGGCTACTCGGTGATCGGCGTGTCCGCCGACTCGATGGCCGCCCTCGAGCGTTTCACCGAGAAGCAGTCTCTCACCTTCCCGCTGGCCTCCGACCCGGATCACGAGATTCTCGAGGCCTACGGTGCGTGGGGTGAGAAGAAGAACTACGGCCGTACCTACGTGGGCATCATCCGCTCGACCGTCGTCGTTAACACCGATGGCACGGTGGCGCTGGCCCAGTACAACGTGAAGGCGACGGGTCACGTGGCCCGCCTGCGTCAGGCTCTCGGCATCGACTAATCCCGTTGCTTTTCCAGTAACTAGCACATATGATTGTCAAGAAACTGACAGCTAGTTATTAATGGAGGAGTTATGGGGGCCAGGACGCCTGACGCGTATCGAATCGGTGCGGGACAGGTGACGCAGGAGTATCCGGCCGACGCCGTGCCCGCGCGTCTGCGCAAGCAGCCGAGCCTGCCGACGATGTCTCACGCGCCCGAATCCTCTCCTGTCGAGCAAGTTGTCACCGCCGAGGTTGCGGTGGTTCGGCGCAAGGCCTCGGTTCCCCCTCGTCAGTCGAAAGACTCTCGCCCGTCGAAGGAAGCCGCCGCGCCGGCGCAGCGCAATGTCGTTGCGCGCGACGCCGTGCCCGCGCAGGCTCCGCCCGCCACGGAATCTGCTGCGCCCGCGCGTGAGTATGCGCATCTGGATGAGGCCGGGGTGGCCGTCGAGGGCGATCAGCGCCCTGGCGTTCCCGTTCATCACGACTGGCGCCGCACGACGATGCGCGTCGTGAACCCGGCAGGGGAGCAGGTATCTCACAAGCGGGGCGTGTCTGCGCCGGCATTGCCCGTGCCGACGCAGGCTGAAGAGGCCTCTGGGGTCGGCGGCGCGTCGCGTGCCCAGCGGGCGACCCGGCGCTCGGGTGTCGGCGCCTCGCGCATGGAGCGCCGCGAGCGGCCCGCCCGTCGCGGACAGCATTATCGTGGCCTCCTCATGTTCCTCCTCGGCTTCATCTCGGCGCTCCTCGTTGTCGCAGCCGTCGTCGGTGGCCTGTATATTGCGCGCTCCACGGCTGCTTCCGGCTTCGCCAACGCCGTCGACTCCTGTCACGCGCGGGGTCTCCATGCTCGCTTGGCCAGCGATGAGACCTCGCTGACCCTCGAGGCTTTCTCCGACAGCGGGGATAGCCTGACGACACCGGTCTTCCAGTGTGTGCTCGGCAAGCTTGATACCCCCGCGGCGGTGCGTGAGCGGATGTACGCGACCCGCGCAATCGATGGCACGCAGTCTGAGGAATGGGGCTCCTATAAGGCGACCTGGACGTATGAGCCAGATCAGGGCTTGACCGTTATCGTGAGCTCCCGCTGACGATGCCATTGGCCCGGGGGAGGGTCATCATCTGAGAGCTTCCCAGCATTGCCTTGTGCCTCTCGTACAATGAGCAGGTATTTCAATGCGTGAAGGAGTATCTCGTGTCCGATTCGCAGCCTGCCGCTCCCGCGGACCCCGTCGCCCCCGTCGGGGAAGATGTCGCACTGGCGATCCGAGGCCTCGTCAAGATTTATGGCAACCTCATCGCCGTCGCGGACCTGTCCCTCGACATCCCCACCGGATCCTTCTACGGGATCGTTGGACCTAACGGCGCCGGTAAAACCACGACGCTGACCATGGCCACCGGCCTGCTCACCCCCGACCGCGGCACCGCCTACGTGCACGGCGTCGACGTGTGGAGCGACACGCAGCGGGCGCGCGGATTGCTCGGCGTCATGCCCGACGGGATGCGCCTCCTCGACCGCCTCTCCGGCCCGGACTTCCTCGTCCACGTCGGCATGCTCCACGGCCTGGACGCCTCCGTCGCCCGCGAGCGCGCCCACGAGCTCCTCGCAGCCCTCGACCTGGCCGAGGCCGGCAAGAAGCTGATCGGCGACTATTCGGCGGGCATGACGAAGAAGATCGCCCTGGCCGCCGCCCTCATTCACTCCCCGCGAGTCCTGGTTCTCGACGAGCCGTTCGAGGCCGTCGACCCCGTCTCCGCGACCAACATCCGCCAGATCCTCACCGACTACACAAAGCGTGGTGGCACCGTCATCCTGTCGTCGCACGTGATGGCAACCGTCCAGCAGCTGTGCACGCACGTGGCCATTATCGACAAGGGTCGCGTGCTCGTCGCTGGAACCACCGACGAGGTTGCCCAGGGTGGCGACCTGGGGGAGCGCTTCACCTCCCTGGTTGGCGGCGTCCACTCCGAGGAAGGCCTGTCGTGGTTGGGCAACTGATTCGCCTCAAGCTCCGCATCATCTGGAACAC
>CAUTGT010000099.1:0-5093 GCA_963537735.1 uncultured Actinomycetaceae bacterium
CGTCATCGTCGAGGAGATGACCGAGCCGATGGATCGCCTCGTGCAGCTCGGCCTGTCCTACCTGTCCCTCGACCGCGCGTCCTCGACGTTGTCCAACGGTGAGCGCCAGCGCATGCAGCTCGCCCGTGCCGTACGCAACCGGACGACTGGGGTCCTCTACGTGCTGGACGAGCCGACCATTGGCCTACACCCCTCCAACGTCGACGGCGTCCTGGAGATCATCCGGGAACTCCTCGCCGACGGGAATTCCGCTGTCGTCGTTGACCACGACACACGTGTCCTCGCAGCCGCGGATCACCTGATTGAGATCGGACCCGGAGCGGGAGCGGACGGTGGTCGCGTCATCTTCCAGGGCCCCATCAACGAGGCCTCCCACGCCCCCGCGTCCCGCATTGGCCCGTACATGGCTGGGGTCCGTCGGGTTGAGCGTGCAGCGGGGGAGTCGGATCGGGGCGCGGATGTCGATGGGCGCGGTGCGCTTCACCTGGAGACTAACCAGATCCACACGGTGCGCCCCCTGAGTGTTGATATTCCGCTGGGTTCGTTGACGGCCGTGACGGGCGTCAGTGGGTCGGGTAAGACGACACTCGTCCTTGAGTCGCTGGTTCCCGCGCTGCGTGCGCGCCTTGCTGGTGAGCCTTTGCCCGCGCACGTGCGCGACGTGGATGCCGCCGGTATCTCACGGGTGAACCTGATCGACGCGACGCCGATCGGAGTGAACGTGCGCTCGACCGTGGCCACGTACTCCGGTGTCCTGGATGAGCTGCGCCGGGCGTTTGCGCGTACCGAGGAGGCGCAGGCTGCTGGGCTGAAGCCCGGCGCCTTCTCCTACAATACGGGTTCGCTTCGATGCCCCACGTGCGACGGTACTGGGCAGATCACCCTGGATGTGCAATTTTTGCCCGACGTGGACATCGAGTGCACAGATTGTCGAGGGAGCCGCTACGGCGCGCAGACGTCGCAGATCCGCCGCGATGGGCTGAGCCTGCCCGACATCATGGCGATGAGCGTGGACGAGGCAAGGGCGGCCGTGCGTGGGCTGAAGAAAGCGGGCGCGCTCCTCGAGACCCTGGCCGGCCTCGGCCTGGGCTACCTGATGCTGGGGGAGGCCACTCCCGCCCTCTCTGGTGGCGAGGCCCAGCGCCTCAAGCTTGCCTCCGAAATGGGTAGGCGCCAGGAGGGCACTCTCTTCATCTTCGACGAGCCGACGATCGGCCTGCACCCGGATGATGTGCAGGTCCTCCTGAACGTGCTCCAGCACCTCATTGAGCGCGGAGCGACGGTCCTCGTCATCGAGCACGACCTGGACCTGATTCGTTGCGCTGACTGGGTCATTGATATGGGCCCGGGCGGCGGCATCGAAGGGGGTCGTATCGTCGCGCAGGGCACTCCGAGCGATATTGTGGACAGCGAGGCCTCGGTGACGGGACGCTACCTGCGCTGAGACTCTGTCGCAGGGAAACATCACGTGGGCCTCGGCCCAGATAAGCATGGTGCCCGGCTGCCGTGAGGCAGCCGGGCACACTTACGTCGTGATCAGATCACTTGACGATGACAACTCGCAGGAAGCGAGGGCCGTGCACGCCGTTGACGCGGACCAGCTCGATGTCGGAGGTCGCCGAGCCGCCGGCGAGCCAGGTCATCGGACGGGTCGGGTTCTTGCCGAGGATCTCGACGGCCTGGGGCACCGTGGGAACGATGTCGGAGGCGCGCAGGACGACGACGTGAGTGTCGGGCACGAGCGTGATCGCGCGGCGCCCCTGGTCGGGCTCGCCATCGAGGACGATGGTGCCGGAGATAGAGATCGCGACGCGGCAGCGCGTGACGACGGCATCGATCTGGTCGAGCTCGAGCGTCGGGATGGCCTGCTCGCGGCTATCCTCGCGGACTGTGCGGCCGTCGCGGGCGGCGGCCTTCTTGAAGGCGTCGTCCAGGCCGGTGGGGACCACGACGGAGGTGGCCTTCTGGTCGGCCAGGAAGGTCGAGATCGCGTCGGCGACCTCGGACTCCTTGGAGACCACGACGACCTTGGCCGAGTAGTCCTCGAGCTTCTCGACCATTTCGTCAATGACGGCCTGCGAACCGGGCGCGTGCTCGGTGGAGCGGATGTAGTCGCGGGGGATCGGACGCACTGGACGGTCCTGCTGGGAACGAGAGATGGCGTCGCGTGCGCGAGCCAGGATCGCGGTCTTCGCGTCCATGGTGGTGGTGCTCATGTCACGCCTCCTTCGGGGTCGTGTTGGTGGTCATACCGTGCTCGGACGCGAGCGGGATGCCCGTCGCTGGGGCGTCGGTGCGAGGCGCGTTGGCGTCGGAATCCTTGTGGGTGCGCTTCCACCACTCGCGGAAGGTTTCCTTGGGGGCGACCGGCAGGTCGCGTGCGCGCGTCCACAGCGAGGCCGGGAAGGGCAGTGCGCCGATGGCGCCCTTCTTCGCAAAGAGGCGCGTCGCCTTGGTCGGCACGTTCGCGGCCTTCCACAGCTTCGCGTTCGACATGACCGGGGTAGACAGGCCCATCGCGAGGTCCCACACGTCCGGCACAAGGTTGCGCTTGACGTCAACCGTGCGCGCACGCATGTGAATAAGGATCGTGGGGATGTCGATCTTGACGGGGCAGACCTCGCCGCACGCTCCACACAGGGAGGACGCGAAGGGCAGGGTGTGCACGGGATCGTGCTCGTCGAGGCCCTGGGTGAGCTGCGGGGTCAGGATCGCGCCGATGGGGCCCGGGTAGACGGAGCCGTAGGCGTGGCCGGAGGTGTGCTGGTACACCGGGCAGATGTTCATGCACGAGCCGCAGCGGATGCAGGCGAGGGCCTGGCGTCCGATCGGGTCGGCGAGGACCTTGGTGCGGCCGTTGTCCATGAGGATCAGGTGGAATTCCTGGGGGCCGTCGCCGGGGGTGACGCCCGTCCACATGGAGGTGTAGGGATTCATGCGCTCGCCGGTGGCGGAACGCGGCAGGAGCTGGGAGAAGATCTCGATGTCCTGGAAGCGGGGGACCAGCTTCTCGATGCCCATCAGGGTGATGAGTGTGTCGGGCAGGGTCAGGCACATGCGGCCGTTGCCCTCGGACTCGAAGATAGAGACGGTGCCGGTTTCCGCAACGCCCATGTTGGTGCCGGAGACGGCGACCTTGGCGTGCAGGAACTTCTTACGCAGGTGCGAGCGGGCCGCTGCCGTCAGCTCGGTCGGGTCATCGGAGAGGTCGCGAGGAGCGTCCTCCATGCGATCCAGGAAGATGCCGCGGACCTCGGAACGGTTGCGGTGGATCGCGGGCACCACGATGTGGCTGGGCATGTCGTCGGCCAGCTGGACGATCATCTCGGCGAGGTCGGTCTCGCGAGCGTGAATGCCCTGTTCCTTCAGGTACTCGTTGAGGTTCGTCTCCTGGGTGGCCATGGACTTGACCTTGACGATCTCGTCGACGCCCTTGGACTTGATGATGTCCGCGATGATGCGGTTGGCCTCGTGCTTGTCACGCGCCCAGTGGACGATGCCGCCGCGAGCGGTCACGTTGCGTTCGAACTCTTCGAGGAGCTCGGGCATACGGGACTCGACCTCGAACTTAACGGCCTCCGCTGCGCTGCGCAGGTCCTCCCAGTCGGGCATTTCCGCGACGCGCTGTCCGCGCTTGGTGCGGATGGTGCGGGTGGCATGGCCCAGGTTGCGGCGCATCTGGGTGTTCGCCAGGGTCTTGCGAGCTCCCTGCGGGAACGTGGGACCCCAACGGAGGGTGTCCTCGGGGATCGAGACGGTGGTGCGCCAGCCGCCGGTGTGTGACTCGGGGGCGGAGGGCATTCCGATGAACGTTGCGGTCATGTCAGATCACCTGTGCGCTTTCGGGTGCGAAGGAGATGTTGCCCTCGAAGGGCTGATCCTTGGTGGATGCCAGGATCTCGGCGAGGTGCATCGGGCGGATGCCCGAGTTGAGGCGGGAGAGGCCGCCGCCGACGTGCATGAGGCAGGAGTAGTCGCCCATGACGAGGACCTCGGCGCGCGTGGACATCACGTTGGTGACCTTGTCCGCGAGCATCGAGGTGGAGGTCTCGGAGTTCTTCATGGCGAAGGTGCCGCCGAAACCGCAGCAGACCTCGGCGTCGGGCAGGTCGACGAGGGTCAGGCCCTCGACGGCGCGCAGCAGGCGGTAGGGGCGGTCGCCGACCTTCGCGATACGCAGCGAGTGGCAGGTCGGGTGGTAGGTGACCGTGTGGGGGAAGTATGCGCCCACGTCCTCGAGGCCCAGAACGTCGGTGATGAGCTCGGTGAGGTCGTAGGTGTGTTCAGCGATGCGCTGGGACTGCTTCGCGAGATGCTCGTCGCCCACGTGCTCGGCGACAACCTTCTGCTCGTGGCGCGCTGCACCGGTGCAGGAGCCGGAGGGGACGACGATGGCGTCCCACTGGCCGTCGAGCACGGGCTCGAAGGTCTTGACGTGGTTACGGGTGATCTTCGCGGCGTCTTCGAAGTAGCCGGTGTTTGCGTGCATCTGTCCGCAGCAGACCTGGTCTTCAGGGAAGACAACCTCGTGGCCGAGGCGTTCAAGCAGGGTCACTGTGGCCTGGGCAGCCTGGGGGAACATGACGTCTGCCAGGCAGGTGGAAAAGAGAGCGATGCGCACTGGGAGATCCTTCCTCGTGGGTGCTGTTCAGCCCAGGTTATGGCTGGGCCGGAGGTCCCAGCGACCATTTTTGTTCAGACAACTCGGATGAGGTTGATTTTTCCGCCATTTCTTGCGAAAAAATCTCCGTCGATAATCAATGAAGATTCGCCTCATATTGGGCGTTTTAGGACCTTCGGGGCGTGACTTAGCTCAGGGTGAGTTTTCGTTTTTCAGTTTTGCGATGATTCTGTGTACACAAGAGTTCGTCCCGGCCTCGTTCCTGATTGAATTGTCTTCCGTTCTGTGGGGGCATCGACATCGATGCGGGAGTGGGAGGCTTGTTGACGAGGTGCCGGTACGGACCTAGCCGCGCCTGAGCTTGTTGCTCGGGGCAGTGCACTATTTGGGGAAGCATTGCACTAGATAGTAGGTAGTGCAATGCCTTCGTAACTAGTGCATTGCTGTCGTAACTAGTGCATTGCTGCCCGGG
>CAUTGT010000100.1:0-5081 GCA_963537735.1 uncultured Actinomycetaceae bacterium
GGGCCGCGCGTCCCCCTGTCGGTGACGCACGTGTGACACAATCGGAGGGTAACGCTCCGACATATGAGGAGGCCACGATGGCGACCCAGGCGAGCTCAGACGCGCCCCGAGTTCTGGTCGTTGACGACGAGGCGATGCTGGCGGACCTGCTCTCGCAGGCCCTGCGCCACGAGGGCTGGGAGACGGCCACGGCGAAGGACGGGCTGGATGCGCTGGCGAAGGCGACGAGCTTCCAGCCGGACGTCGTGATTCTCGACGTGCAGATGCCGCGCATGGATGGCCTGGAGACGCTGGAGCGCCTGCGCGCTCGAGACCCGGAGCTGCCGGTTCTCTTCCTCACCGCACGCGACGCGGTCGCGGATCGCGTGCAGGGCCTGCGCGCGGGCGCGGACGACTACGTGACGAAGCCCTTCGACCTGGACGAGGTCGCGGCCCGTGTCGAGGCCCTGCTGCGCCGCGCAGGACGCACCCAGCAGGCGGTCTCGACGGTGCTGCAGGTCGCGGATCTGACCCTCGATGTGGACTCTCACGATGTGCGCCGTGGCGGGGAAGAAATCACGTTAACGAACACTGAGTTCGAATTGCTCCGGTATCTCATGGAAAACGTTGGAATTGTGCTGTCGAAACAGAAGATTCTGGACGCTGTGTGGAGCTATGACTTCGGCGGCCAGGTGAACGTCGTCGAGCTGTACATTTCCTACCTGCGCAAGAAGATCGACGCGGATCGCCCAGCCCTCATCCGCACGGTGCGCGGCGCCGGATACATCATGCGGGAACCCCAGTGACGCGCCGCCGTTCCCTCGCCGGGCGCCTGTCCCGAGCGCTGGCCGCGTGCGTCGCCCTCGCGCTCATCGTCATGGTCGCCGCATCCACCCTGGTGATGCGCTCCTGGATGCTGGGCAACATGGACTCCGAGCTGCACCGCCTCGCCCAGCGCGCGGGGGAGCACTTGGATGTCGAGGACGCGCCGGATGACGAGGTAGACGCGGACGGTGAGTCCGACGATGATGCCGATGATGACGCTCGCACAATGCCCCAGTCCGGCGGCCGCAAGCCGCGCCCCGGCGGACCGGTCGTCCCCGGTGGGCCCAAGGGACCCGGGTTTGGCGGTTCCGGCATCGCCGAGGGCACCCTCCAGTACGTCAGCGAGGACGGGCAGGCGGCCGGTGCGGTTGTCTCCAACTTCTCGGTGACCTACCTGAATGAGCCCGCGTTGGAGATCCTGGCGCACGTGCCTACCGATGGCGCCCCGCACACCGTGCACCTCAAGGGCTTGGGTACGTTCCGGGCGACGTCCCAGGTTATCGATGGCAAGACCGTTCTCGTCGGCGTGCAGATGGACAGCGTCGATGATGTGGTCATGATGCTTGTCGCGGTCGAGGTCGGCCTGTCCCTCGTCGTCGCGATTGCCGCCGGGTTCGCCGGTCGGGCGTGGGTGCGGCGCGAGCTGCGTCCCCTCGGTGTCGTGCGCGCGGCAGCCGCCGACATTGCGAACCGCGACCTGGCCGACGATGCCGAGGAGCTGACCCGCGTCGGAGAGGAGGCCACCTCCGGCCCCGTGGAAGTCGCGGACGTCGCGGGTGCCCTGAACTCGATGATCGACGCGGTCGAAGACGGCATGGAGCGGCGTGCCCGCAGCGAGGCGAAACTGCGCCAGTTCGTCGCCGACGCCTCCCACGAGCTGCGCACGCCGCTGGCCTCCGTACAGGGCTACGCACAGCTCGCGCGCCGCGACATCGACGAGGCCTCCCGGACCCAGGCGCTCGAGCGCATCTCATCGGAGGGGGCGCGGATGGCGTCCCTCGTGGAGGAGATGCTGACCCTGGCGCGCCTGGATGGAGACCGTGCCCTCAAACGCGACAATGTCGACGTTATCCCGCTGATACTGGACGCCCTGTCAGACGCCCACGTGGTCGCCCCCGACCATGCGTGGGAGCTCGGCGAGGCAGTGGACGCACCCGTCCTCGGTGACGAGGGGGCCCTGCGCCAGATCCTCACGAACCTCCTCGCGAACGCCCGCGTGCACACGCCCGCGGGCACACGCGTGACCGTCTCCCTGACCCGTGCGCCCCAGGGGGCTGAACCCGACAAGGGCGCCCCGGCCTCGTCCATGGTGACGCTGCGCGTCGCGGACGACGGACCCGGCATCCCGGCCGAGATCCGCGACCGCGTGTTCGACCGCTTCGTGCGTGGGGACTCCTCGCGCACGCGCGACGGCCGCGGCTCCTCGGGCCTGGGAATGTCGATCGTCGAGTCGCTCGCCTGCGCGATGGGCGGCTCCGTGCGGCTGGTCGACTCCGAGCAGGGGACCGTCATCGACGTGACATTGCCCGCCGCCTGAGCGCGCCTGCGCGGACGACGCTTTCGCGCGCTGATCAGGATCGTTGCAATTCCGGGCGTTACGGGGCCGTGTGTCCTGGGTCGCCCCGGCGCGTCCCATGTCACCTGCGCCCACATGCCGGTCGTTCTCGGCGTGATGCCTGGTGGGCCGTAGGATTGTTGTGGTGGCGTGCGCCACCCGAAGGTGTGCGAATCGGCACGTACCGATAGAAATGAGGCTCTAGTGGCACTGATCGTGCAAAAGTACGGCGGTTCTTCCGTCGCCGACACCGAAGCCATGAAGCGCGTCGCCCAGCGCATCGTGGACACGCACAACGCGGGACACCGCGTCGTTGTCGTCGTATCGGCGATGGGCGACACGACCGACGACCTGCTCGACTCGGCCGCAGCACTCACCGACAACCCGCCCGAGCGCGAAATGGACATCCTCCTGTCGGCCGGTGAACGCATCTCGATGGCCCTCCTCGCGATGGCCGTCAACGAACTCGGCGTCGAAGCCCGTGCCTACACCGGCGCGCAGGCCGGCATCCAGACCGACAGCCGCTTCGGTGCCGCCCAGATCGTCGGCATGGTCCCCGAGCGCGTCGCCCGCGCCATCAAGGACGGCCAGGTCGCCATCGTCGCCGGCTTCCAGGGCATCTCCAAGGACGACGACGTCACGACGCTGGGCCGCGGAGGTTCCGACACGACCGCCGTCGCCCTCGCCGCGGCCCTCCACGCCGACGTGTGCGAAATCTACACGGACGTCGACGGCCTCTTCTCCGCCGACCCGCGCATCGTCCCCAAGGCCCACCGCCTGCGCACCCTCACCCAGGAAGAAACCCTGGAAATGGCCGCGCACGGCGCCAAGATCCTCCACCTGCGCGCCGTCGAATTCGCGCGCCGCTACGGGGTCCCCCTGCACGTGCGCTCCTCGTTCTCCGAAAAGAACGGCACCTGGATCTCCGACTCCCCCGCAAACCCTGAACTCAAGGGCCTCGTGCCCGACGCAGCCCTGAAGTCTCCCGAGGAAAACGCCATGGAAAAGCCCGTCATCTCCGGTATCGCACACGACCGCTCCCAGGACAAGATCACCGTCACCGACGTGCCGAACAGCCCCGGCGTCGCCGCCCGCGTCTTCGCCGTCGTCGCCGAGGTCGGCGCCAACATCGACATGATCGTCCAGAACCTGCCGATCTCCGACCCCACGAAGGCCAACATCACCTTCACCCTGCCCGAAGGCGACGCGCAGAAGGCCCTCGACGCCCTCGAGGCCCACCACGACGAGATCGGCTTCAACGAGCTGCGCTACAACCCCAACATCGGCAAGCTCAGCCTCGTCGGCGTCGGCATGCGCACCAACCCCGGCGTCTCCGCGCGCCTCTTCAGTGCCCTGTCCGACGCGGGCATCAACATCGACCTGATCTCCACCTCCGAGATCCGCATCTCCGTCGTCACCCGCCTCGACGACCTCGACCGCGCCGTGCAGGCCGTCCACACCGCCTTCGGCCTCGACGCCTCCGAAACCGAGGCCGTCGTCTACGGCGGCACCGGCCGCTGACCGTTCATCGACGAGGCCCGGGACGGTTCCGCTCATCTGCGCGGTTCCGGCGCTCCCGGGAGTGCGCCCCGGCCTCGTCCCCATAGATTTCACCCAGCGTTCGCCCCGTCGTATGGGCGCGCGCACCAACACAAGGAGAACACCATGAGTGGATTCAATGTCGCCGTCGTCGGCGCCACCGGCCAGGTCGGCCGAGTCATGCGCACCCTGCTGGAGGAGCGCGACTTCCCGGTCGAGACAATTCGCTTCTTCTCGTCCGCGCGCTCCGCGGGCCAGACCCTGACCTTCAAGGGCCAGGACATCGTCGTCGAGGATGTTGCGACGGCCGACTACTCCGGCATTGATATCGCCGTGTTCTCCGCGGGCGCCACCGCCTCGCGCGAGTACGCCCCCAAGTTCGCGGCCGCCGGCGCGGTCGTCGTCGACAACTCCTCCGCGTGGCGCAAGGACCCCGAGGTCCCGCTCGTCGTGTCCGAGGTCAACCCCGACGACGTCGACAACCGCCCCAAGGGCATCATCGCGAACCCCAACTGCACGACCATGGCCGCCATGCCCGTCCTCAAGCCCCTCGTCGAGGCGGCCGGCGGCATCAAGCGCCTCTTCGTGTCCTCCTACCAGGCTGTCTCCGGGTCGGGCCGCGCCGGCGTCGCCGAGCTGACCAGCCAGATCGAGGCCGGCGTCAAGCAGGACCTCGCGGGCCTGGCCCTCGACGGACGAGCCGTCACCCTGCCCGAGCCCGGCGTCTACGTCGCGCCCATCGCCTTCGACGTCGTGCCGCTCGCCGGCTCCATCGTCGACGACGGCTCCGAGGAAACCGACGAGGAGCAGAAGCTGCGCAACGAGTCGCGCCGCATCCTGCACACCCCGGACCTCGCCGTGTCCGGCACCTGCGTGCGCGTCCCCGTCTACACCGGCCACACCCTCACCATCCACGCCGAGTTCGCCGGCGACATCACGCCCGACCAGGCCCGTGCCCTGCTGTCCGAGGCCCCCGGCGTGCGCGTCGTCGACGTCCCGACCCCGCTCGAGGCCGCCGGCCGCGACGAGGTCCTCGTCGGCCGCATCCGCCACGACCAGGCCGTCGACGGCAACCGCGGGCTTGTGCTCGTCGTCTCCGGCGACAACCTGCGCAAGGGCGCTGCCCTGAACGCGGTCCAGGTCGCCGAGGTGGTGGCTGCGCGACTGCGCTGAGTGTTGCACT